>JAUXBQ010000263.1 GCA_030619365.1 candidate division FCPU426 bacterium
CCATTGACCGCGCCATCCACCACGTTCCGGTCAAACCAAGCCAGCCCGGCGGAAAGTGCAAAGAGCAGGCGCCGGATAAAAAACTGGTAAATCTCGTCAAAGTAATACTTGTTCTTTAACAATCGGTAGATCCCGCTAAAGCGCCGGGTCATTAGCGTCGCGGAGACTGCTTTCTGAAAATACATGAAATAGGCCCAGATAAACCCAACTACCGCGGCCAGGAAAGCGAACATGGGTACCAGCCGGTTATGGGGTCCGTGCGCTTCGGCCGCGCCGAGAGAGGCCTGAATGAAGTGCTCGAAGGGCTTGGCGAAAAAGCCCAGGCCCACGGTGAGCAGGGCCAGAACGATCATGGGGAGGGTCATGACCCAGGGAGACTCGTGTGCCGGGCGGGGTGAAGCGGGCTTTTGGGTGAAGACCACGAAGAACAGGCGAAAGATGTAAAAGCTCGTCAAGAGGGCGGTTACAATGCCCAGCACCAGCAGGTCCAGGCGGCCGGCGTTCAGCGCGGCCAGAAGCACGGCGTCCTTGCTGAAAAAGCCCGAAAAGGGGAACACCCCGGCCAGGGCCAGGCCGGCCACCAGGAAGGCAATCCCGGTGATCACCATGCGCCGCAGAAGCCCGCCCATGTTCCAGATGGAATTGGTGTGCACCGCATGGATCACCGAGCCGGCGCACAGGAACAGCAGGGCCTTGAAAGCTGCATGGGTCGTGAGATGAAAAAGTCCGGCCGCGTACCCCCCGCATCCCAGGGCCATCATCATATAGCCCAGTTGCGACACGGTCGAATAGGCCAGAATCCGTTTGATGTCGTTCTGCACGCAGGCTATGGTCGCGGCCATCAGGGCCGTAAAGCCCCCGATGTACGCCACCACCAGCAGCGCGGTTTCCGAGGCCACGAAAATCGGGAAGAGGCGCGCGACTAAAAACACGCCGGCTGCCACCATGGTGGCGGCGTGAATGAGCGCCGAGACCGGCGTGGGGCCTTCCATGGCGTCCGGCAACCAGACGTGCAGCGGGAACTGGGCGCTCTTGCCCACCGCGCCGGCGAAAATAAGCAACGCCACGGTAGTGGCCAGACCGCCCGTGAGTTTCCCGGCTTCTATGGCCTTTCCTACCTCGATCAGGTTGAAGGTGCCCAGCAAGTAACCCACCAGGAGCAGTCCGATCAAAAAGCCCAAATCACCGAAGCGGGTGACGATAAAGGCCTTTTTGCCCGCATCGGCGGCCGCCGGCTTGGCGTACCAAAATCCGATCAAGAGGTAGGAGCAGAGCCCCACCAGTTCCCAGAACATGTAGATCTGTACCAAGTTGTTGGCCAGCACCAGTCCCAGCATGGAAAAAGTGAACAAAGACATATAGCTGAAGTAGCGGGTCCGGCCTTCGTCCTGGGCCATATAACCGAAGGAATACACCTGCACCATGAGTGAAACAAAACTCACGATCACCAGCATGATCGCGGAGAGTGGGTCCACCAGCATGCCCACTTCCAGCGAGAGGTTGCCGGCGGATTCCAGCCAGGGCAGAGTCAACTGATGGACCTGGGGATTGGCGATCAGCAGGATGAGCAGCTTCAGGGAGAGAATCAGCGAAAAAAACACGGCGCTGGCGGTCACGCTCCCGGCCAACCGGGTTCCCCGTTTCCCGATCAGGGCGACCAGCACCGCGGCTGCCAAAGGCAGCGCCGGAATCACCCACGCATGCGCGATCATGCTTTGTTACCCGTTTTTTTTATTTTTATGTTTTTCATTTTTTCCATCTATTTTTAAAATTTATTGTCTTTCTGTAGGGGCGGGTTTGAAACCCGCCCCTACAAATCCGTGTTATCCGTGGTTATCTTTTTATTTTTTATTTTTCCTTCGTTTTCCCTTCGTTTTTCTTCGTGCTCTTCGTGATCCTCTTTTTTTATCCCTTCAGGACCGTCAGCCGGTCCAGGTCCACGTCCTGCTGGTTCCGGTAAACCGAGATCACCAGCGCCAGGCCCACGGCCGCCTCGGCCGCGGCAATGGTTATCACAAAAATGGCGAATATCTGCCCGTCCGCGTTCCCGAGAAAGTGCGAGGCGGCGGTGAAGTTCAAAGCGACGGCCAGCATGATCAATTCAATAGACAAGAGCAAGGCAATAGCGTTCCGGCGCGTGACCACGCCGAACACCCCCAAGCCGAACAGCACGGCGGACAGTACCAGGTAATGAGTCAGGCTGAGCATGGCCAATCAATCCTCCTTGCCGCGGGCAATGACAATGGCTCCCACCAATGCCGCCAGCAGCAGCACGGATACCAGTTCAAACGGCAGCACGTATTCGGTCAGGAGCAGGCGCCCCAGCGTCTTCAGGCTTACCGGTTCGGCGGACGGCTGCTGCGCCAGGGGCTGCAGCAGCGCCACGCCCGCCAGCAACAGGGTCAGGGCCAGGGCCGTAACCCCGCCCAGGGCTTTCAATTCATTGCTGGCCGGCAGCGTGGGTTGGTCAAAATGGCCGGTCAGCATGACCGCGAACACGCCCAGCACCACCACGGCGCCCACGTAGACCAGCACCAACACCAGGGCCAGGAATTCGGCGGCCAGCCCGAGCATGAGGCCGGCCACGGCCAGGCTGACCACGGCCAGCGCCAGCACGGCGTGTAACAGGTTCCGGGAGAGGACCAGCACCAGGCCGGACGCCACGGCGACAAAACCCAAAAGGTAAAATCCAACAACGACCATAAGTTTCACCATATTATCCTGTTTTGTGTAGGGGCGGGTTTGCTTGTCCGGCGTATGCCGGGAAACCCGCCCTTACCATGAAATCATATTCATGATTGGGCCTGGTCCGCCTTGGCCGGCAAGCCGCCCTGCCACTGCGGTTCAAAATACAAGTCCTCGTCCTGGAGGTGGCGCTTGAGCGCCGCTTTATCCAGCACCGCGACTTCATGCTCGTGGGACATGCGCAACGCGTCAAACGGACAGGCCTCCACGCACAAACCGCAATAAGAGCAGCGATCCAGGTGGTGCAGGTAATCCGCCAGTTCTTTTTTCCCCGCCTCGTTGGCGCGCACTGTGATCTCGATCGACCCGTTGGGGCATATCTTCTGGCAGATCAGGCAAGCGGTGCATTTGTGTTTCTGCGTGCCGGCGTCCCGGGGCATGACCAGCCGGCCGCGCGTGCGCGGCGGCCAGGCCAGCCGCTGTTCCGGGTACTGGATGGTGCAAGGCTTGGAAAACATTTGCCGCAGCGTGATCCAGAGTCCGGTGACGAGGCTCAGCAGCGCGTCCCAGGGTTCTTTAAAAATTCGTTTTAACATTTGTTCCTGTTTTCCGTAGGGGCGATTCATGAA
>JAUXBQ010000259.1 GCA_030619365.1 candidate division FCPU426 bacterium
ATAAACCGCTCTCCAATCTTCAAAGACAAAAAAGATCTGAAGCTATTGAGCGGGGAAGAGAAATAAACAAGCGTGGGTTCTAAACCGACTATCCGAACAACGTCCCCCGTCCCAGCACTTGGGATTCCTCTTTCTCGCCTTAGGCTGCGCCACTCATTTCCACTGCCCGCGCTGCGGGTATTACCCGGCCGATGCGCCTGTGAAAAGTTTTGAGCGGCACACTTGTCCGCGTTGCGGAGAACGAACGATTACGCACGACCGTCATTGATCCGTAGTAAAAAGCAAGGGGTCAGCCCTTGACATAAGACAGGACAGGCGGCCTGAAGGTTTTATCGGCAATTTAACGGCAACTTATCGGCAACGGGGACGTAGTCCGAATAACCGTTTAACCTTTCATTCGCCGTCTCGACACCTATAACAGGGAAGGTTACTGTACGAATAACTAGACTTATACTGTACTAATGGTATAATACCACCATGAAAAGCATTTTTAAGCCCAAATACCAAATAACCAACCACCTCTTGGCCTTGCTGGAAAGCATTACCACTAACAAAGCCAAGATCGAGGCTTCCGCGGTCGAAGTGTCCTGGATCCCGGCTTTAAACCGTGACGCCATGGCTAGGATCGCGCACTCGTCTACCGCAATTGAAGGAAACACCTTAAATCTAAACGAAGTCAAGATAATCGCCGGAGGCGGGGATATACCCCAAGCCAAAAAACGGGAAAAACAGGAAATCATAAATTATTTTAACCTCATCAAGCATCTGGAAAAATATAGCCGTAAGCAACCAATTACTACCCAGGATGTCTACCAGATGCATAGAATTATCGGGGACAAAGGCGTGCTGGATCGGGGGCCGGTGGGCCTGTATAGGTCCTATACGGTCCAGGTCGGGAAGCATACCGCTCCAGACGCCAAGAAGGTCCCGAGGTTGATGACCGAACTTTTGGGCTGGTTGAATGTTGACGGGCAGAAGCTGCCGGGGGTTTTTAGCTCCGCAATTCTGCATTACCAGTTTGAGAACATTCACCCCTTTGGCGACGGCAACGGGCGGGTGGGAAGGGCATGGGCCTTATGGGAACTTTATCGGAGGGATTTCGACACCCACCATATATTTTCAGTGGACGAGATATTCCTGGAAAACCGCCAGGCTTACTATCGGGCTTTTGATTTTACTCGAAAGAACCATGAAGATTTAACCGGCTGGATTGAATTCGTCGTGGAAGCTATCGACGAGGCCTTATTGAGAGTCATCAAGCGAATTCAAACAATAGCCGTTTCCAGCGACACAAAGGTCTCTTTAACCCCAAAGCAGGAAAAACTATTAAACCTACTAAAAAACTCGGCCCTATCCACGCAAGAGATCATTCGAGCTTTGGAGGTATCAAAAGCAGGCGTTCATTTTATTATCAAACCGTTGCTCATCGGGAAGCTGATTAAACGAGTAGGGGGGCACAAGACTGGAAAGTATGTTTTAAAATAAAGGAACGGGGACGTAGGTGAATTGTCAAATTGCTTGAAATTCCGGCACCTATCTTTCAACCTTTTAACAATTTCTACTACTGGCAAATGTTCTTCCAGGATCATCTTGATGGCCTGCATCTTGAATTCCTTGTCGAATTTCCTGCGGTATTTAGGTCTTTTTACCATGGACACACCTCCAAAAAGGATTTTATACTATCTTTTCGATGTGTCCACTTTTTTGGGGCAACTCCAGGTTTAGCTTATTAGCCCAGTCCCGCTTCCTCTCCCTCAACTCATCCCTACCGCAATCAGCCTTTTTTATTAGACTTATCCCACGGAAGCTTTATTACATACTTTTTAATGCCAATGCTACCAAATCAGGCCAAATATATACCTTTCATTGGCGGAAATCAATGAGAAATTAATTTCAGGGGCATGGTAGAACTAATAAAATCTTATGCAATTATTTTCCCCTTTCCCGGTCTAACCAATCAACCCCACCTTTGGAGGATAATATGACCGCGCGCAAAAAACAGGAACTTATCCCGCAGGAAATCATCGAAAACAAGATTTACCTCATACGAGGAGAAAAGGTGATGTTTGACAGGGATTTGGCGGAATTGTATGGAGTATCTACAAAAGTTTTCAATCAAGCGGTACAGAGAAACAGCAAACGCTTTCCGAGTGATTTTATGTTTAGGCTTAATTTTAAAGAGTTTTCAAACTTGAGGTCACAAACTGTGACCTCAAGTTGGGGTGGCCAACGATATTTACCCTACGTTTTCACCGAAAATGGGGTAGCCATGCTCTCCAGCGTGCTTAACAGCGAGCGTGCAATTCTGGTCAACATCCAAATCATGCGCACATTCACACGCATCCGCAAGCTGCTCGCGTCGCACAAAGAAATTCTAAGGAGGCTGGACCAATTCGAGGCCGGACAGGCGCGACAGGGTGAGCAGATCGTGCAAATCTTCCAGGTCATCAAAAATATCCTGGACCTGCCTGTTACTCTCAAGCGCAAGCCTAAGAAAATCGGCTTCATTCCACCAGCCAGATCCAAGTAATCCAGCACCCCATTATAAATCCGGGGACATTGGATTTTCCGGAAAACTAATCGTAAGGACACGATATATCGTGCCCTTACAATGTGATTATTTTAAGCTCCGGGTCCGCAAGCTACCCTTAAAATGGCATCATTCCTAGGAAAATAAAAAAGCGGGAGGTGCGTTGGCGCACGTCCCACCTGGGAAATCTATTGGTTATGGCCTCTAGGCCACTTTGTTTTCCAAACGCACAACCCTTTTTTCCAACTTCGTAAAATCCGAGTAGGTTACCCGATCCTTCAGCCCGCTGCGCAATTCGGCTTTGATTTCGGTCTGCCCCTCGTGCAGCAAGGCGATTTGCTCCATCATGGAATCGGTTTTTGCTTCCAGACTAGAAAGGCTGCCAGCCATTCTATCCTGCCTGATTTCCATCTTGTCTTGCCTGGTATCCATCCTTTCAAGTCTGCCCTCAATTTTGTCAAACCGGTAATTCATCACTTCGACGATCTTTTTCTGGTTTTCCTCGAACCGTTCCACCACTGTTTTGAACTCGTTCATGGTAATCTTCCCTTCTTCGCTCATTTTCAGCCTCCACATTGTGTAATATGGGAATGTTTCTGTCAACGGCAATTCCCATTACAATTGGACCGAAAAAGGGTGAATTCCTTTCAGATTAATTTTAGCGGCTCTTGTTTGCCTCTCCCCAAAATTCCCATGGCGTAAATATGCCCGGCACTGGTGTACACGGACTATTGCGATAAGATTGTTGTTTCGGTGCCGGAGTTAGAATATTAGAATAATATAAAGTTAATCAAATAATCTGCCGGGTGGCCCAGGGAGGTCACCCTCCCCAGGCTCCC
>JAUXBQ010000349.1 GCA_030619365.1 candidate division FCPU426 bacterium
CGGGTCATAAAATCGGCCCAAATGGGCGCCGCTCCCCTGGCACCGGTAATGCCCCTGTTTTTTTTATCCCGCATCCCGGTACCCCGATCAAAGCCGACCCATACCGCAACACTCAAATTGGGAGTAAAACCGGTAAACCAGGCATCGCGGTAATCATCGGTAGTTCCGGTCTTGCCCGCGGCCGGAAGATTAAAGCCCAGACGACGCACCACGGAGCCGGTACCTTCGTCAATGACACCGCGCATCATATCCACAACTTGATAGGTAATCGCTGCATCCAGAACTCGTTGGCCGCCGAGAATATGTTCTTCAAGAATCCGTCCGAGGGAATCTTCCACCCGCCGGATAAAAAATGGCTGATGGCGAATGCCGCCGTTGGCGAAAGTGGCAAAGGCGGACGCTAATTCCAGGGGACTGACCCCGGAGGTTCCAAGGGCAACTGAATAGACCGGTTTCAGCGGACTTATAATCCCGCAGCGCCGGGCGATCTCTATAACGGCTTCCGGGCCACTGCGTTCAACCAGTTGGGCGGCTACCGAATTGACGCTCTTTATCAATGCCCGTTTCAAGATCATCGGGCCTTCGTATTTCCGGCTGAAATTGCGCGGCCTCCAATCCGGCGCGCCGTTGACCGGAATCGTTACTTTTTTATCCACTACCACCGTGGCCGGATTTAATCCCAGCTGCTCAAACGCGGCGTAAAAAAGAAACGGCTTAAATCCGGAGCCCGGCAGACGCTGATTTTGAATGGCGCGATTGTATTCGGTTTCCGAATAATCGCGGCCTCCCGCCAGGGCGTTAACGGCACCCGAGTTGGTCTGAATTGAGACCAGAGCCCCCTGGGGATGAAGCGCCGGGTGAATGGGGTTATTATCCCGGCCGTCGTCGATGCCCAGGGTCTGATCGAGCTTTGCCAGTCCGGCTTGCAGAGAATCGACTGCCAGTGCCTGCAGCTGAGGATCCAGGGTAGTCATCACTTTCAAGCCCCCGTGGTAAACAACGTCCGGGCCGTATCGCTCTTCCAGGGTATCCAGGACGACATCCAAAAAATAGCTGCCGGCGCGGGAGTCAACGGCACGTGGCTGGAGGTTCAACTCGGCCTGAAATGCATCCTGGGCTTCCTGGGGCGTAATAAACCCGACTGCCAGCATTCGCGACAGCACTATTTTCTGGCGTTTTTTAGCC
>JAUXBQ010000310.1 GCA_030619365.1 candidate division FCPU426 bacterium
CAGTTTCTCAAACATGCCGGCTTTGAGCTCGGCCTGGTTGAAGTCAAACAGAATTTGCTCGATTTTTACGGTGAGCACCGCTTTTTCCCGCGAGAGCACCTTTACCCCGGTGGAGTTGATGGCCGAGGCTTGTTGCCAGACATTGCCCAGGCTATCCTGCATGCGCAGCACGTAATTGTATTTTTTATGAGAGGGCACCCGGCGCCCCCGTTCGTCCCGCGAATCCCATATCAGGGTCTCCGGCAACGGCGCGCTCCCCTCATAGGTACGGACGACTTTCCCGCTCTCCCGGCCGATGATATTGAACACCCAGTGCTTGATCTTGATGTCCGTGGGCTCGAAATGGAAAGGAACCTGGTCGGCCAGGGCCAGGCCCGCGTCGGTGTAAACCTTGGTGCCCGCGTCGATCACGATCAGTGGCGCCTTGCTCTTGATCTCGTTATCCGCCTCGTCCTTGACGCGCAGGACAAAATGATACCCTTTTTTCACCGCAACCCGCCGCGCTTGTTCGTCCCTGCCGTCCCAGGCAAAATTCTTGGGAATCATGCCCCGGCCCGAATATTTTCTCAACACCTGGCCATTGGCGCCAATGATGTCGATCGACCATTCCTTCACGCGATCCATGCTCTTGGGCTGGAAGCTCACCTGGCCCGCGAAAATGTCCCGGGGCAGCACTTTCAGTTTGGGCAGGGTGGTGATGGAAATCGGCAGGATTTCCCCGGCGGCCAGCGCGGAATATCCCTGTTGATCCCAGACTCGCAATTGATAGGCGTAGTATCCCTCCACGTTCGCGCGGCGTCCCGCCACGTCCGTTCCCTTCCAGACCACCTGGAGCGGCAGGGTTTGGGCGCCCTGCCGCCGGAACATCAGGCGTCCCCGGGAATCCTTAATCACGGCCTCCCAACGGTCCAGTCCCGCGGCCACATGCGCCTGGGGGATCAATTGCACCGTGTACCCAGGCTCTCCGTCCGGATACAGGAATTTCTTGGTTACCATATCCACTCTTAATTTAGGACGCGACAGTTTTCGCTGGCTTCCGAAATCATAGCCCAGGGAAAAGCGGTGCACCAGGCCCAGCAGCCCCAGGGGTGTCAGGGCGTAGTCCACGTGCACGCCCTGCCAGCGCACGCCCGTGCCCACGGTTAGCCAATCCCCGGCATCCTGACCCGTCCGCACACCCACTCTGAGGGCGATGAAATTTTCCAGCCAGCCTTCCACGCCCAGGGAGCCGGACGGCGTCCCACGCAACGGCAGGGTCAGCTCGCCGGCCAGGGACAACCGGTACGGATCATCCGGCCAGAACTGGTAGCCTGCGCCCAGGCTCATGGTCATGGGCAGCGGATCGTGGCTGGCCAGGTGCGCGTCCATAAACCCCAGGTCCCGGAACACCAGGGCCAGCACCAACTGGTCGTTGCTGAGAAAATACTGCGCGCCCGCGTCCAGGGCCAGGCCCCAGGACGTCTCAGCGCTCAGTTGCGACATGAGGTATTTCACCTGGACGCCCGTGGCCAGGCCGCGGTCCAGCCACAAGGCGTAGCTTCCGGTCAATAAAAGATCCCACGCTTGCTCGCTCGCCAAGCTGGGATCCTCGGTGCTGTTGAACGGCAGTACGTTCAAAAAGGCCGCGGTTACACCCAGGGCGCCGAGCTCGCCCAGGGGCTGCACACCCCAGGCCGCATCATACGTGATCCCCTCCCACCAGGACAAATGGCTCACTCCGATTTGGGGATTCAGGAGACCCAGCATGCCGGCCGGATTGGCAAACAGCGATTCCGCGTCACTTCCGATCGCCGCGTACCCCCCGCCCAGGACCGCGGAGCGCGCGCCCGGAACCAGGTTGAGAAAATCCGCGCCCGTGGTCCCCTCACCGGCCGCGGCGAGCCGGCCGGAACCCAGGAGGCTAAGGCAGATCATAAACAGACCGACCGGCTGCCACGCGCTTTTCCGGAGCAGGACGGGCCTCATTTGATCACCAGCACTTTCCGGATGATTTTCTGGTCATCCCGTTGCAGCACCAGGAAATAAACGCCTGAGGCCACGGTCTCGCCGTTCTGATTGCGCCCGTCCCAAAATATCCGTTGGTAGCCTCCCGCCACGGTCCCCAGGCTTCTCTGCCAAACCAGGCGGCCGGACAATGTGAATATTTTAAGCTCTCCCGACTCGTTGCCCAGCAATCCGATTTTCAGACCCAGTTGCTCGCGGCCGGGTGTGAAACGGTTTTTATCCAGGAAGAACAGGGCTGCGGGCGTGGGCGTGGCCGTGGGCGGCAAAGTGGGCGTAAGGGTGGGGGTGCGGGTAATGGTAGG
>JAUXBQ010000125.1 GCA_030619365.1 candidate division FCPU426 bacterium
CATAAACCAGGCCGTTGGGTTCCACGTTTTCCACCAGCGCGTTTTTGCCAAACTCAGTGACCGCGGCTTTTACGTCCTGCCCGGCCGGAAGCTTCAGCAACTGCCAGTCGCCGATAGCAGCGCCCTTAGGTCGAGTCCTATAGTGTGAATGAAAAGCGGCTACGGCTTCCTGGCGGCTTTGGGCCTGGGCCTGGACCTGGCTGTTGAATTTTACCCGGTCCTGGAAGGTGAAATTTTGGCGGAATTTGACTAGGATCTCACCTGGGACGAATTCCTCCACCACAGGGCCGTAACGATGATGCTTAGGCAGCGGCGGAAGCTGGGTCTTGTTCGGCCGCTGGGCCAGAACGGTGGCGCTTAATCCGACCATCAGCGCGAATACGAAGATCAGGGTTTTTTTCAGCATAATCTGGCCTCGTTTCTCTAAATAATTTCCAAACAACCCGGCGTCATTGGTCCCCTATTAATCCGGCAACAGGTGCTCCAGACGTCAAAATCTCCAGGATAGCACTAGTATATCAGCCCTAATCCTCCCTGGCAAGCGCTTCCCGTTCAGCCGCTTTCCTGCTTTACAAAACGCCCTAGGACTTTTATAATAGCGCCAGATTCGAGCGTGACGCTTGGCAGGGGGGTTGAGGTATGGCGTTTCATTCCCATCGTAAATCCGACTATGACCTGGGAACCACCAAGTCCGGCATCGAGCCGACCGTGGCCGCGGCTTTGTGCTATCTGCTCGGTTTCGTGACCGGTATCTTCTTTTTCGTCATGGAAAAAAACAATCCTTTTGTGCGTTTTCACGCCCTGCAGTCCACCATCGTTTTCGGTGGTCTGTTCGTGGTGATCATGATTCTGAAAGTCATACCGGTCTTGGGATTCATTCTTAATTTTTTTCTTTCCATCGCGGCCTTTTCCATCTGGTTGTTCATGATGGTGAAGGCCTCCCAGGGAATCGCCTTCAAGCTGCCCATTATCGGGGATATCGCTGAACGCAATATATAGTAATGGCGAGACCTGTCACGGCCCCTGGTTCGATCCGGTCCCTGGAGCACCCTGCCCATGCTTAACGGGAAACGGATTGCCGTAGTGCTGCCTGCGTACAACGCCGTCAAAACCCTGCAAACCACCTACAATGAGATTCCCAAAGACATCGTGGACGAATGCATCCTGGTGGATGACCATAGCCTGGATAAAACCGCCGAGCTTTCCCGCTCCCTGGGCATCGAGACCCACATTCACAACTCCAACTTGGGATACGGCGGAAACCAAAAAACCTGTTACCGGGCCGTGCTGCGGAAAAACATCGACATCGTGGTCATGCTGCACCCGGATTATCAGTACACACCCAGGCTGCTGCGCGCCATGTGCTCCATGCTGGCCGAGGACGTGTACGAAATCGTGCTGGGCTCGCGGATTCTGGCCGGCGGCGCGCTGCGCGGGGGCATGCCCTTCTACAAGTACGTCAGCAACCGGGTGCTCACACTTATCGAGAACCTCCTGCTGGGCGCCAAGCTGTCCGAATACCACTCCGGGTACCGCGCCTACCAACGGTCGGTGCTGGAGAGAATCCCCTTCGAAAAGTTTTCCAACGATTTTATCTTCGACAATCAATTTCTCATTGCGGCCATTCAGCAAGACCTCTCCATTGGCGAAATTTCCTGCCCCACCCGTTACTTTCGGGAAGCCTCCTCCATCAATTTCGGCCGGAGCGTGAAATACGGCCTGCTCTGCCTGTGGTACGCCTTCCTGGCCAGTTGGAGCCTCCTGCCCCGCCGCATGGACCACATGTGCTCCATGTTGTTCAAGCGCTAGGTTTAAATTCCTGCTCTGCCCCTCAATACGTCACCCCGGCGGAAGCCGGGGTCCAGGGCGAATAGGAATACTAAACACATTGTGGGCCTAATTGTCCTGGATTCCCGCTGAATACGTGCGGGAATGACAAATGGAATGACAAATGGAGGGATTTTGTTATTTCTGGCTTTTTCTATCTAACCACGTTTGCAAGATCACCGTAGCGGCTAGTTTATCCACCACGTTTCTTTTCTTCGCCCCGCTCATCCCGCTCTGGGTAAGCACGCGCTGGGCGATCACCGTGGTGAGGCGCTCGTCAATGTATTCCACGGCCACGCCGGTTCTGGCCGCCAACTCCCCTCCCAGGTCCCGCACGTCCCGGGCCGCCGCGCTCTCCTCGCCGTGCATGTGCAGCGGCAGGCCGAGCACAACCCGGCCAACCTGGCGCTCTTCGATCAGGCGCGCCAGAGATTCCAGCAATTGGTCCTTTTTATTCTTCAGGGTGCACAGGGGTTGCGCGGTGATGCCCAGGGGGTCGGAGATCGCCACCCCGATCCGGCGAGCGCCGTAATCCAGGCCCAGAATTCGCCGGCTGACTGCCATCTTACTGCCGGCGCTTTTGGGGCCGGACCGGGCGTTGGGAGGAAGTCTTTCTGGTACCGGATTTTTTCCGGCCGGAACCGGCGGTCTTTTTGGCCAGTTCCCTCTCGAGCCCGTGAATCCGTTTCTCCATTTTTCTTAATTGTTCCTGGGTGGCGACATTGATTTTCCGGTAGGCGGTGTCCACCTGGGAATTAATGGTTTTCTCGACTTCCCGGCCGGCGGTCTCCGCGCGCTGCATCATGTCATCCACTAACTTGCGCCCTTCCTGGTGGCGGATTTCTCCCTGGGCGATCAATTCCTTCACGACCCGCTTGGCCCGGTCTTTGGACAAACTCACCGCACCCAGACCTGCTAAGAAAGCTTTTTTGAATACCGACATGATGATCTCGCTCCTTCCTGTGCTTGACACGGATGGTTTTCGGCCACACGCTGCAGTTAGGCCAGCATTTTTTCCAAAGTGCTTTTGGAGGCCTCCAGGGCTTTGGTGAGATTCTCCGGTTTTTTTCCGCCGGCTTGACCGAAGTCCGGCCGGCCGCCGCCCGACCCTTCCATGAGCTTGGCGATCTCGCGCACGAGGTTGCCGGCGTGCACTTTCTTGGCAACCAGGTCCGGCGTGACCGCGGCAATCAAATTGGCCTTGCCGTCCAGCACGCTGCCCAGGATGATTACGCCGGATCCGAGTTTTTGTTTCAGGGTATCGGCCGTGGCCCGCAGGGCCGTCGAGGTGTACCCGGAAAGTTCCGAGGCAATGAAACGCACACCGCCCACTTCCTCAACCGCGGCCACCAAATCATCGACGTTCTTGCCCGCCTGCTTGATCTGCAGTTTTTCCTTTTCCTTCTCCAGTTCCCGCACCCGGCTCATGAGCTTTTCCACGCGGCCGGGCAGTTCATCGGCCGGCGTTCGCAGGGTCTCGGCCAGGTCGCGCAGCAGGAGCTGCTCCCGCTTGACCTCGCGATAAGCGTTCTCTCCGGTCATTGCCGCAATACGCCGCACACCGGCCGCCACACTGGACTCGGCCGTGATGCGGAGCAGGCCAATGTCGCCGGTGGCGGACACGTGGGTCCCGCCGCACAGTTCGCGGGAGTAGTCGCCCACACTCACCATGCGCACCCAGTCCCCGTATTTTTCACCAAACAGGGCCATGGCGCCGCGGGCCTTGGCTTCCTCAATGGAGAGTTCCTCGCAGGCCACCTCTTCATTGTCCCGGATATGGGCATTGACGATCTCCTCGATCCGGTCCAGCTCCCGGCGGGAAACCGCCTGGAAGTGGCTGAAATCAAAGCGAAAACTGTCCGGACGAACCTCGGACCCCGCCTGTTCCACGTGCTTGCCCAGCACCTGGCGCAGGGCGGCGTGCAACAGGTGGGTTCCGGTATGGTTGCGGGCCGTCGCCGCGCGCTCCAGGTTTTTGACCACGGCCGTGACCTTCTGCTTCGCCGCGATTGTGCCCTGTTTGACCTGGCCGTAGTGCAGAAAGTGTCCGGCCGGGCTTTTCTGAACGTTGTTCACTTCTATTTTAAGCCCCGCAGCCTGAAGCTCGCCCTGGTCGGCAACCTGGCCGCCGGCTTCCGCGTAAAAAGGCGTACGATCCAGCACCAGGATAATCTTGTCGCCGGCCTGGGCTTTTTCCACGGTCGCGTCCTGCTTGATCACAACCTGCACCGTGGCTTCGCTCTTGAGCTGCATATATCCCGTGAATTGGGTGGGCGGCAGCTTTCCCTCGAGTTCCCGGATCACGGGCGCCAGCTCCCGTTCGCCCGAACCTGCCCAGGCCGAGCGGGCGCGCTGGCGCTGCTCTTCCATGGCTTGTGCAAAGCCCGCTTCGTCCAGGGTCAGTTTGTGCTCCTGGGCGATCTCTCGTGTCAGGTCAAGGGGAAAACCATACGTGTCATAAAGCTGAAATATCTTCTTTCCGGTAAGGATGGTTTTCTTTCCCGTTTTCACTTCGGCGATCATATCGTTCAGAATCGCCAGGCCGGAATCCAGAGTGTGCTGGAACCGGTCCTCCTCGCCCTTGATGACGGACGTGATGTGGTCCTGGCGCTCGGACAACTCCGCGTAGGTGTCACCCATGGCGCGCACGACTTCGGGGACCAGGCGGTAAAGAAACAAATCGCTGACGCCCAGCAGTTTGCCGTGCCGCACGGCCCGCCGCAGAATACGCCGCAGCACGTAGCCCCGGCCCTCGTTCGCGGGCAACACGCCGTCGCTGATCAGGAAGGCGGCGCTGCGGATATGGTCCGCGATGACCCGCAGGGAACTGTCGTTCCGGGCGTCCTTGCCGTACCGGACCATGGCCGTCTTGGCGATGGCCTGAACAATGGGCAAAAACAGGTCGGTGTCAAAGTTCGTGGCCACGCCCTGGTTCACCGCGGCCAGCCGTTCCAGGCCCATGCCGGTATCAATGTTCTTCTGCGGCAGCGGTTTGAGACTGCCGTCCGGTTGGCGGTCATACTGGGTGAAGACCAGGTTCCACACCTCGAGATAGCGGTCTTCATCCTGATCCGGCCCGGCCTCGGGCTTGCCCGGAACCGGCCCGATATCGTACAGCACCTCGCTGCAGGGGCCGCAGGGCCCGGTCTCGCCCATGGCCCAGAAATTGGTTTCCTCTCCCATGCGGACGATGTGTTTTTCCGCCACGCCTACCTTGTGCCTCCAGATGCCGTAGGCCTCGTCATCCTCGCGGTGAATGGTGATCCACAGCTTTTCCTTGTTCAGCTTCATGACGTTGACCAGGAAATCCCAGGCCCATTGGATGGCGTCTTCCTTGAAGTAGTCGCCAAAGGAGAAATTTCCCAGCATTTCGAAGAAGGTGTGGTGTCGCGGGGTGAATCCCACGTTCTCGATATCATTCGTGCGCACGCATTTTTGTGAGGTTACGGCGCGGGTAAAGGGCTTGGAGACGTTTCCCAGAAAGTAGGGCTTGAATTGGACCATGCCGGCCACGGTAAACAGCACCGTGGGATCGTCCGGCACCAGGCTGGCGCTGGGCCGGTGGGAGTGGCCGCGTTCCTTGAAATATTCTATGAATTTTTGCCGAATTTCATTGCTGTGCATACCTGCCTCCAAATCGATTGCCAACCCCGGCTTAGCGGCTTCCCGTCTCCCCGGGCAACGCGCGTTCCACCGCGGGCCGGATGCTCTGCCATTGAAACCCGCGGCGCGCGAGAAAAGCCGTCAAACGGCGCCTGGCTACCTCCAGCGGGAGGCCACGGTAGGCCTGTGCTTTGCGCCGGGCCAGGGCCGCGCAATCGTCGTCTTCCTCGGGCGGCAACTCCTCGTCCAGCGCCTGCTCCACAATCTCACGGGCCACGCCCCGCCTCGTTAACTCGGCCTGCAGCCTCCGTTTTCCCAGGCCGTGGGCCCGGGAACGGTCCCGGATAAACAGGCGGGCAAAGGACTGGTCGTCGACCAGTCCCTGTTCCTGCAACCGGTCCAGGACGCGTTCCGCCAGCCCGGGATCAATATCGTCCTGTCGCAGGCGATCGGACAATTCCCGGCGCGTCCTGGCCCGGCGGTCCAGCAGGCGCAGGCAACGCTCCCGGATCCGGACTTCCTCTTCCGCCTCGGTAATGTGCCGCAACTGCCCGGGATCGACTTCCTGGCCCGGCTGCAGGCGCAACTTGGCGATCACTTCCTGGTCCACGCCGCAGAAAAAAGCGTCATCCACGTAAATGGCGCGGCGCTTTTTCCGCCGTTCTTGTACCTCGATCGCGGTAATGCGCGGCATGCCGGCTCCAAAAACCCCCAAGATCAAAAACAATCGTTATCTTACACCAATTGTTTTGCCTTGTGAACGCAAAACCATCCCAGCCGCAACAGGAAAAGATTTGATCACGAAGGACACGAAGAATTGACCACGAAGAGCACGAAGAAATACATTATGGGCAAACATCATAAAAGTGTTTAAAAATATTTTTAACCTTCCCTAATTTATCTTTTCCTTCGTGTTCTTAGTGATCTATCTTTTCACTTCGTGTCCTTCGTGGTGATCTTTTTTAATTTAGGGTACGGCCCACGGCCGTGGCGATTTTGCCCACTTCGTCCATGAGGCGGGCGAATTCGTCCAGGGACAGGGTCTGATGTCCATCCACCCAGGCCCGGTCCGGATGGGGATGGACCTCCACCAAGAGACCATCCGCGCCCGCGGCCACGGCGGCCCGGGCCATGGGAATGACGTACTCCCGCTTGCCCGTGCCGTGGGAAGGATCGACCAGCACCGGCAGGTGCGTGAGTTCCTTGAGCGCCGGGATAACTGTTAAATCCAGGGTGTTACGGGCATAATCGTTGAAGGTCCGGATACCGCGCTCGCACAGGATGACTTGATAATTTCCCTGCGCCATGATGTATTCCGCGGACATGAGGAATTCATTGATCCCGGCTGCCAGGCCCCGTTTGAGCAGCACCGGTTTCTTCTGCTTGCCGGCCGCCTTGAGCAATTCATAATTTTGCATATTGCGAGTGCCGATCTGCAAGACATCCGCGAAGCGGGAGACCGCGGGTACGTCGCGCGGGTCCACGACCTCGGTGACCACCGGCAATCCCGATTCCCGGCGAGCCTCGGCGAGAAGTTTCAAACCCGCGACCTTCAGCCCTTGAAAAGCGTAGGGGCTGCTCCGGGGTTTGAACGCCCCGCCGCGCAAGCCATGGGCGCCCAGGGCTTTGATCCCACGGGCCGTCTGACGCAGCATGGTCCGGTTTTCCACCGTGCACGGTCCGGCGATTACGGCCAGCGCCCGGCCGCCGATGGTTAGACCATGGGCCCGCACCACGGTCCGTTCCTTTTTCCCTTCCCGGCTGGCGAGCTTATAGGGTTTGAGCACGGCCATGACGTTTTCCACGCCCGGGATGGCCTCCAGCGGCTGACGATGCAGGTTACGCTCATCGCCGATGACGGCAATGACGTTGCGTTCCGTGCCCCGCAAAAGGTGCGGCTCCAGTTTCATTTTCTTGATGCGTTCCATGACCTCCCGGATTTGCTTGGGCAAAACGCCGGGTTTCATGACAATAATCATGCGCTTAAACCTCCTCCACCTTCCGTCTTTCCGGGTAGTTCCTGGTCACCCGGAGTAGAAAGGCCCGGCCAACAGTGCTAACTGCCAGCCGGGCCGTGAATCAAGGAGCAGTCCGTAAGCCGAGTTCTGTACCCTGAAAGGGCGACGACCATTTCTCTGGGACCGCCCTTGCGGACGGCCTCTAGCGACCAACCCGAGGGAACCGCGGGTCGCGGCTTCCGGCAGCTAAGCCGCCGGATCCCTCCTATTTGGTCTTGCTCCGAGTGGG
>JAUXBQ010000231.1 GCA_030619365.1 candidate division FCPU426 bacterium
CCGTCATGCCCCGTGTTCATGGCTTGCAGCATGTCCAGGGCTTCTCCACCCCGGCACTCGCCCACCACAATCCGGTCCGGCCGCATGCGCAGGCAATTCCGGACCAGGTCCCGGATGCTTATCGCGCCTTTGCCCTCAATATTCGCCGGCCGGGCTTCCAGGGTCACCACGTGCGGCTGGGGCAGGTTCAGCTCAGCCGCGTCTTCCACGGTAATGATTCTTTCCTGCTCGGGTATAAACCCGGCCACCACATTAAGCAAGGTGGTCTTGCCCGACCCGGTTCCGCCTGAAATGACGATATTTTTTCGTCCCCGCACGCAGGCGCCCAAAAACGCGGCCAGCTCCCGGGTCAGGGACCCGAAGCGGATTAAATCCTCAATACGGAGACGGTGTCGGGAAAATTTCCGTATGGTCAGGGTGGGGCCGGTCAGGGCCAGGGGCGGAATGACGGCGTTCACGCGGGAGCCGTCTGCCAGGCGCGCGTCGACGTACGGCTGGCTCTCGTCAATGCGGCGGCCCAGGGGCGCCACGATCCGCTCAATCACGGTCATAAGCTGTTTTTCGCTGACAAAGTGTTTGTCGCTCGCTTCCAGGCGGCCGGCGCGCTCCAAATAAATGTTATCCTTCCCGTTTACCATGATCTCGGTGACAGTTTCGTCCCGGAGGAGGTCCTCCAACGGGCCCAGCCCCAGGGCTTCATCCACGACTTCCCGCACCATTTTTTCCCGTTCTTCCCGGTCGCTTAATTCCGGCGCTTCCTGGGACATTAAGCCCGTGACCACGCCTTCGACTTTTTCCCGCAGAAACGCCTGTCCGGCCGCGGCCCGTGAAGTTTCCGAAGCCAAATGCTTGATTTCAGGATTTTCCAGGAGCAGGGCGTGGATGCGTTCCTTGACAGCCAGGCGGTCGATTTGGCTCCGCCCGGCTTGATCTGTTTCCCCTTCCGTCCCGACCGGTCCGGCGCTCCGGCTTTGCCCGGCAACGCCAAGTTGCCCGGCCAGGGTTTTCACGGCTTTGGCAAAAGGCGCATGGGGAAACAGGCTGAATAAATCGGCGTGCTGGTTCAGGGCCTCGGTGGCATGCGGTTCAAAAGGCAGGCTGCCCAAAACCCGGTAACCGGGCAGGGCTTTTTCCAAATCCTGGGCTGGGAGCGCGTGCGGCAGGTCCGCGCGGTTGAGCAAAAGCCCGAACTTGGCGGCCGGGAATTTCAAATCCTGATATCGCAGCGTATCCCGGCGCAGATGCTTCAGCCCGGCCAGGTCGGGCGAAGCCACGACTAAAATACGGTCGCAGGCGTCGAGCACTTCAGTGGCCAGGTGGTCCCAGCCGGTTAGTCCGTCCACGATCACGTAGGCGAACGCCCCACGGAAAAGTTCCAGGGCACGCATAATCTGCTGGCTGGTCACCTCCATGGCCCGGGCTTCGGACTCGGCCAGGGTTGCGACCTCCACTCCGGAGGCGCTGACCGGGAAAAAACCTCGTATGGTATTCCGATCAAACTGGGACAACTTGGCGGCAATGTCGGCCAGCGTGGGCACGGGAGCCAGGTTCCAGCGGACCTGGTGTTCGCCGCGCGCCTGGGGATCAAGGTCCAAGAGGAGCGTCCGCCCCGGGTGCCGGCTGCCAAAAGCCGCGGCCAGGTTTTGCGCCAGCAGGCTTTTTCCCTCGCCGGGCTTCCCGCCGTGAAATACCAGCGTCACATTCCGGTCTGAATCAAGATCAGGCATGTACGTTTCCCCTACCGGCCGACCAGACGCGGCGTGACAAAAATGACCAGCTCCGATTCCTCCCGGATAATGCGCGAGGACTTGAACAAATATCCCAGTATGGGAAGGTCGGACAGGATGGGCAAGCCCTGGTGGTTCACTTGCTCATACTCCTGAATCAGCCCGCCGATGACGACCGTGGTGTCCGGTTGCACCTGAATCACCGAAGACGCCCAGCGGGTTTTAATGGCGGGATTTCCTCCCACCAGCTTGGTGAAATCCACCTCGGAAACTTCGGCCCGCAAATCCACTTTAACGCTTCCGGACTCTTGCACCGTGGGCAGCACGTCCAGGTTGACGCCGTATTTTTTCCATTCCACGCTGACCTGACCGTTGGCGCTGACCGTGGACACGGGAATTTCCCCGCCCGAGGAAAAACTGGCTTTCTGGCCGGACAGGGTCAATAATTTCGGCCGGGCCAATATTTTAGCCCGGCCGGACTCGTCCAGCAGTTTTAAAAGTAAACTGAGCCTGCCCCGCTCCAGGGTGCCGATGGCGTTCAGGGGCGCGGTGGTTTCCAGCAAAGTCAGCATGCCCGCCGGTCCCACCAGTGTTTTCCAATCCAGTCCCAAATCCATATCCCGGGATTCCCGGATCTCCATGACCTGGACGTCCACCTGAACCATGGTTCGCGCGGCGCGGCCGGCGGTCACCCGAACGGTGGAGATGTCCTTGCGGCCCCGCCGGTCCCAAACAATCAGCGTGGTCGTGCCGAGGATTTTTCCGCTGATCAGCAGTTCGCGCTGGCTGATCTGCTTCAAATCAGCGACTTCGGGATTGCCGATCGCCACGCGCAGGGGCGAGGATACGCTCACCACCCGGGCGCCGCCCACCATCAACTTGATTTCCTTGCCCGCCCACGCGCGGGAAACGGATAAAACCAATCCCAGGCTGACCGTCAAAATCACCCAGTTTTTTTTCATGCCACCCCTCCAGGTCCCGTGGCCAATAGCCGGCCCGGGTTATTGCAGCCCGCGAATAATTTGAATGGTTTTTTCCGCGGGTTTAATCTCGTTTTTATTTACCTTCATCAGGGGTCCCAGCACGGTGCCCAAATTTTGGTCCGGCAGATTCAATTGCTGGTCGTCCCCCACGGACCGCAGCGCCAGTTTCAGACTGCCCTCCTGTTCGGCCAGGGCCAGGCGTACCGCGTCCCGGGGCGTCACGGCCAGGCTTACGGTCAGCGACCCGTGGCCCGCGAGTTGATACGGTGTTTTATTCCGGGATCCGCTGCTGGTGGTTTGGTCGCCCACGGCCGTGATCAATACATTTTGGGCCATCATGACCGTGGTTATTCTCTTGGCCTTTTTATAGGTATGCTCAAAGGTTCCCAGCACATCCACGTGGTTCCCGGGCCGGACGTGACCGCCCACGGCCGCGGAAGCGTCAAGCGCCAGGGAAATAATGCGCATGCCTTCCGGCACGACGCCCGCGAATCCCGGGAGAATCTTGGACAGCTTATTGGGGAGTATCTGCTCGCCCTTGGCGATCGGAACCACGGCAAACTGCCCCTTGACTTCGCGCCACTGCTGAACCACGCCTTTTTTGCTGGGCGAGGCCATGGCCCCGGGCATGACGTAAGCGCCCGGGATTTCGTCAATCATGACTTTTTCCGCTGTCAGCACGGCTCCCCGGTTAATGGGTTTTTTCGCCACCAAAACCTTCAGGGGGGTTACGTCGGCCTTGACCGCGGCTTCTTTCTCGGAAATGTAATAATACGTCAGCAAGGCCGCGATCACGGCCAGCAACAACGCGATGAGCGTTTGTCTATTCATACCGCCTCCTCGTTCGAATATCAGTCGACCGGGCGCACCGGGCATTCCGGCGCTTTAATCCGGCGAATGAACGCCGCGCCCATGCGCCCTTCCAATCATAGCCGAGATTATCAAACTATACTTGATTATCCTTTTTTTTCAAAATGATATTTCTTTTGTTTAGACGCCCAGACTCTCCAAAATATTTGACAGGAATTTGACATTTTTCATGCGTTTTTTTTGGGGGGGATTTTATTGTCATTCCCGCAGGCCTTAAGCGGGAATCTAGAGATTCTGACTTTAAAAGAACTAAAAATCACTGATAGGGGTAGGGAGCTTACGCCCCCTCCCTCCGAACCGGACGTGCGGATTTCCCGCATCCGGCTCTCCAGTCGGTGGTTTCCTCTCACGAGGATTGACACGCTAGAACATA
>JAUXBQ010000043.1 GCA_030619365.1 candidate division FCPU426 bacterium
CAAAACCTGGACCAATTCCGCGACGAACTCACCCGGCTGGACGCGGAACTCCGTGCCACGCTCTCCGGACTTTCAGAGCGGCGCTTCCTGGTTTTTCATCCTTCCTGGGGATATTTTGCCGCAGCCTATGGATTGGAACAAATTGCCATCGAACAATCCGGCAAAGAACCCGGGCCCCGTACTTTGGCGCGCCTGATAGAGTACTGTCAGGAGAACGGCTTGCGAACCATTTTCGTGCAAAAACAGTTCAGCGACAAGAGCGCCCAAGCCATTGCCCGGGCGGTTCAGGGACGCGTGCTTCAGGTGGACCCGCTCGCGGCGGACTATTTCGCGAATCTAAAGCAGGTGGCGCTCATCCTGGCCGGGGAATCAGCGCCATGAGCAATACCAAATTCGCCGTCGAGCTCATTGACGTTTTCTTCCAATACCAGGATGAAACTGTGCTGGAGGGGATTACGCTCCAGATCAAAGAGAAGGAATTTCTGGCCGTGCTGGGCCCCAATGGCGGCGGCAAAACCACCCTGCTGAAACTGGTGCTGGGACTGATCAAACCGCATGCCGGGAAAGTGCGGCTGTTCGGGAAACGTCCGCGCGCCAACCAGACCCTGGTGGGCTATGTGCCCCAGCATGCGCATATTCCCCGGCACTTTCCCATTGCGGTAGAGGAAGTGGTGCTCATGGGCCGGCTGCGGGGTCATAGCTTGGGCGTCCGGAGTTCAAAGGACGACCGGGCGGCGGCGGAGAACGCCATGCGGTCAGTGGAAATCCTGGACCTGCGCGACCGCCGCCTGGACACTCTGTCCGGTGGACAGCACCAGCGCGTCCTCATCGCCCGCGCCCTGGTGTCCGAACCGAAGATCCTGATCCTGGACGAGCCTACGGCCAGCGTGGACAACAGGGTGGAACAGGGCATCTTTGACCTGCTCCGGCAATTGAACCGGGAGAAGACGATTATGCTGGTCACCCATGACCTGGGATTCGTGTCGCGCTACGTGACCCGGGTGGCCTGTCTGAACAAGCAATTGGTGTGTCATCATGCCGGAGAAATAACCGGGGAGGACATCAAATCCCTTTACGGCGATTCGGTGAAAATGGTCCGCCATGAATGTGAAATCTAGACTCAGCCCGCGCCCCGGGGAGGAGTAAACACCCATGGAATTTCTGCACGCCCTGACCCAGCACGCTTTTTTACAGTACGCGCTGCTGGCCGGGGTGCTGGCCAGCATAGCCTGTGGCATGATCGGAACCTATGTGGTCGTGCGTCGCATCAGTTTTATCAGCGGGGGAATCGCACATTCGGTTTTGGGCGGTATGGGCCTGGCTTATTTTCTGGGCGGATCCCCCCTGCTGGGCGCGCTGTGCGCCGCAGTGGTCGCCGCCCTGATCATCGGCCTGGTCAGCCTGTATGCGCGCCAGCACGAGGACACCATCATCAGCGCCTTATGGGCGGTCGGGATGGCAGTGGGCATCCTGTTTATTGCCCACACCCCGGGCTACAATGTGGATCTGATGAGTTTTTTATTCGGGAACATCCTGATGGTGAGTCCCCGGGATCTCTGGCATATTGCGCTGCTCAACGGTGTGGTGCTCGGCTGTGTGCTGCTGTTTTACCGCCAATTCGAGGCGGTGTGCTACGACCAGGAGTTTGCCCGTTTGCGGGGCATACAGACCAATTTGATTTATATGCTGCTCTTGGTGCTGATCGCGCTCACCGTGGTGCTCCTGATCCAGGTGGTGGGCGTTATCCTGGTCATTGCCCTGCTAACCATTCCGGCCACGACCGCCGCGGCTTTTGCCCGGTCCCTGGGCCGCATGATGATACTGGCCGTGGGCATCAACCTGGGGGTAACCGTTACCGGCCTGGGCATCGCGTACACCGTGGACTGGCCGGCCGGGGCCACGATCATCCTGGTGGCTGCCCTGGTTTTTCTGAGCGTCGAAATGCTGCGGGCCCCGTGGTGGAAGAAGAAAAAACCGGCGGTGTCGGTAAAAAAGTAAAACGGATCCGAACCCCGTATGGTATGATGCGGCCGCTTTTATTCCATCCGGAATAAGGAAAGGGACGTTTTCGCGTGTATTTCATCACCACTCTTTTTAAAGGCATGGTCATCGGGGTCGCCAACATTATCCCCGGGGTGTCCGGCGGGACCCTGGCGCTGGTGCTCGGCATTTACGAACGGCTCATCTCGGCCATACATAATATTTCTTTTCAGACCCTGGCCCGGGGCCTGGGTCTCCTCCGGTTTCAGGCCGAAAGCTGGCGCCGTTTACAGGAGGAGCTGCGCCGGATCGACGCGGGCTTCCTGACCCTGATCGGACTGGGCGCCGTGGCCGCGATCGTGGCCCTGGCCAATGTCATGACGTATTTACTGGAACGGCAACACGACCCCACGTACGGTTTTTTCTTCGGGCTGGTGGCCATTTCGGCCTGGGTGCCGTGGCAACTCATACGGCGCAAGACCTGGCCCAAAGTTCTGATCGGTCTGCTGGCCGCGGGCTTGGTCGTCTGGCTGGCCGCGGGCCTGGGCGGTGAGCGGCAGCTCGAGCAGGAGCAGACCAAATACGAACTGAAGATGGAAAGCGCGGCCGCCCCCGGCGCCGGGCGGACCGGGAGAGCGCCCAACCATGGTCCGGCCCATTTGCTGGGCGTTTTTATCGCCGGGGGGGTGGCTATTTCCGCCATGATCCTGCCGGGTGTGAGCGGCTCGTTTCTGCTCTTGCTGCTCGGCGTGTATTTCGAGATTCTCAAAGCCATCGTCCTTCGCGATATGCTGGTCCTGGGTGTTTTCGTTGCCGGCTGCGGGGTGGGGATATTGCTGTTCAGCCGGTTGCTGAACTGGCTCTTGCGCAAATGGCATGATGAGACCATGAGTTTTTTGCTGGGCCTGGTCCTGGGCTCGCTGTGGGCGATCTGGCCTTTCAAAACCACGGCCCGGGTCGGCGCGGAAATTATTTATCTGTCCAACCGGGCGCCCGGCGCCTGGGGCGCGAACGAATTTCTAACCCTGGCGGCGGCAGTGGCCGGCGGCTTAGTGGTGGCCGGATTTATTTGGCTGGAACGACCAGGCGGGTGGTCTGTTTTTTCCAAGAGGTGGCGAAGAAAAACCTGATCATTTCAGCAAACGCCCAGCCAGGGCGTGAGACTTGGTAAAAACTGCCCCCCCGCCTGGTCGTTTGTGGCATACGGTGAACGGACATTTGCAAAAAAACGAGTTATTAGTGTCCGAATTATGCAATATATAGCTGAGGAGTGATCAGCATGTGGGATTACACGGATAAAGTTAAAAAGCATTTCTTTGAACCGCACAACGTGGGCGAGGTCCTTGATCCCAACGCGGTGGGGGAAGCGGGATCGCTGGTTTGCGGGGACGCTCTGAAATTGAGCCTGAAAGTAGATCCGAAGACCGAGAAAATCATGGACGCCAAGTTCAAGACCTTTGGTTGCGGCAGCGCGATAGCATCCTCCAGCGTGCTGACTGACATGGTCATCGGTAAAACCCTGGAGGAGGCCGCGCGGATCACCAACCGGGACATCGCGGACGAGCTGGGCGGCCTGCCGCAGGAAAAAATGCACTGCTCGGTGATGGGCATGGAGGCCCTGGAAGCGGCCATCGCCAATTACCGCGGGCAGGCGGCGCCCAAGGCTGAGGAAGAGGAAGGGGCCGAGGTGGTCTGCAAATGCTTCGGCGTGACGGACCGGAAGATCGAACGGGCGGTCCGCGAGAACAACCTCAGTTCCATAGAGGAAGTGACCAATTACACCAAGGCCGGGGGCGCCTGCGGTTCTTGTCACTGGAAAATCGACGAAATCATCCAGCGGGTCCGTGAAACCATGAACGCTCCCCGGAGCCCGGAATCCCCCAAGCCCCTGACCAACCTCAAACGCATGCAGCTCGTGCAGGAAACCCTGGACCGGGAAGTCCGGCCGGAGCTGCGCAAGGACGGCGGGGATCTGGAGCTGGTGGACGTGGACGGCAAGCTGGTCAAAGTCCGGTTGCTGGGCATGTGCAGCGGCTGCCAGGTCGCGGACTTTACCCTGAAAGCCCTGGTCGGCCGGAAGTTGCGGGAGTTCGTGGAGCCGGATATCGTGGTGGAGGAAATCAGAGAATGAGCCAAATCATCTATCTGGACAACAACGCCACCACGGCCGTGGCGCCCGAGGTCCTGGAAGCCATGCTGCCGTATTACCGCCAGGCGTACGGCAATCCCTCGAGCATGCACAGCTTCGGGGGGGAACTGGCGCATGACATCGAACAGGCCCGGGAAAAAGTGGCCGCGCTTTTCAACGCCCAAAATACGGAGATCCTGTTCACCAGCTGCGGCACGGAATCCGACAACGCGGCCATTCGCGGCGTGCTGGAAGCCTACCCGGAAAAACGGCACATTATCATCACGCGCGTGGAGCATCGCGCGGTCCTTAGCCTGTGTCACCATCTGGAAAACCGGGGCTACCGGGTCACCTATCTGTCCGTGGACCGGCAGGGACGCCTGGATCTGGAGCAGTTGCGCCTGGCCATTCAGCCGGACACGGCCTTGGTGTCCATCATGTACGCGAACAACGAAACCGGCACGGTCTTTCCCGTGGATAAAATCGCGGAAGTGGTGAAAGAACGCGGGGTGATTTTTCACACGGATGCCGTGCAGGCGCCGGGCAAACTCTCCCTGGATACCCAGCGCCTGCACGCGGACCTGATCTCGATTTCCGGGCATAAATTGCACGCGCCCAAGGGCGTGGGCGCCCTGTTCATCCGGCGGGGGACCCGGTTCGTCCCGTTTTTGATCGGCGGCCACCAGGAAAACGGACGCCGGGGAGGGACCGAGAACGTAGCCGGCGTGGTCGGCCTGGGCCGGGCCTGTGAATTGGTGCTCGAGCACCAATCCCGGGAGCGAGAGCATCTGGGCCGCCTGCGCGACCGGCTGGAGCAGGGCATAGTCCGGCAAATCCCCGAGGTCTTGATCAACGGCGACCCGGAGCATCGCACGGCTTCCACCAGCAACGTCAGTTTTTCCTACATCGAAGGGGAGGCCATTCTGCTTAAGCTGAATGAATACGGCATCTGCGCCTCGTCAGGATCGGCCTGCACCTCGGGCTCCCTGGAGCCCAGCCACGTGCTGCGGGCCATGGGCACTCCCTTTACGGCCATTCACGGGTCCATCCGGTTCAGCTTTTCCCGGTACAACACGGAAGCCGAGGTGGACCGGGTACTGGAGATTCTGCCCAAAATCATTTCCGGGCTGCGCGACATGTCGCCTTTCTGGACCCAATTTAAGAAGAAAAAATAATACCCTATGCCTGTAGGGAACGGTCGCGACCGTTCCCTACTTTCTATGTTTTTCCCTGGATTTTCCAGCCCCCTTTCTATACAATAACTCGCAATTTGAGCGGAATGATCATCGCCGCCGAACCTTCAGGAGGAGTAACCATGTCGCAAAGCAGCACGACCGCCAATGCCAAGCTGATCCAGGACTTGTCGCAGACCGAGAAAAACCAGTCCTGGTTTGAAAAACAGATCAGGAAGCTCCCGGTGCCGGTTAACCGGGCGTTTCTGGACAAAGGCGCCATTGTGCCGGTGGGATTCAAGCCCGCTGATCGCGGTTTGGGCCAAGACCGGGACCAGGAAAAGATCAAGCACGCGTTTCCCAAGCTGCTGCCCATAACGGGCAGCCAGGTGCTGTGCGCAGATCCGGCCCGGCGTCCCGCGGTCCAGGGGAAGCGGGTCGCGGTTTTATTTTCAGGCGGTCCGGCGGCCGGCGGCCACAATGTGCTGGCCGGCCTGAAACAGGTATTGGGAGAGGGAAATACGTTGTTGGGTGTTCGCCAGGGTCCCCAGGGTCTCCTGGCCGGCAATCTCTTTGAGATTACGTCCGCGGACATCGCGCGCATCATCAATACCGGCGGGTTCGATTTTTTGGGTACGGACCGGACGAAAATTAAAAAACACGAGCAATTCAAGCAGGTCAAAGCCGTCTGCCGGGACAATCAGGTTGACGCGCTGGTGGGCGTGGGGGGCGATGATTCCAACACCAATGCCGCCATTTTAGCCGAATACCTGCTCGAAAATGTGCATCCCGACGGCCGCGGCGTGCAGGTGATCGGCGTGCCCAAAACCATTGACGGGGACCTCCAGGTGGACGGTCTTTTGCCGATCTCCTTCGGTTTTGATACTGCCACCAAAATCTATTCCGAGCTGGTGGGGAACATTTTGCAGGATACGCCCTCGTCCCGGAAATACTGGCACTTCATCAAACTCATGGGACGCAGCGCCACGCACGTGGGACTGGAAGTGGCCCTGCAAACCAAACCGGCCGTGGCCTTCATGTCCGAGGAAATCGAGGAAAAGTCCCTCTCACTGCTCCAGATCGTGGATGTTGTCTGCCGCGCCATTACCCGCCGCGCGGTGCGTGGCGTCAATCACGGCGTGATATTGATTCCAGAGGGCCTGATCGAATTTATCCCGGAGATGAAAAAATTAATCCAGGAACTGAATGACGTGATGGCCGCCAACGCCAAACTGCTGAGTGAAATCCACGTCATGGCCGAGAAAAAGGATTTCATTTACGGGAAAATTTCCGCTGAATCGGCCAAGTTGATGGCGTCCTTGCCGAACGAATTCGAGAACATGCTGCTGCTCGACCGGGATTCCCACGGTAATCTGCAGGTATCCCAGATTCCCACGGAAAAGTTGCTGATCGAGATGGTGAAAAGCCGGCTGCATGAAATGAAAGTCAATCCGGAGCCCTTCCGGGGCCAGGGAGAATCTCAGGTGGATTGCACGCCCGGGGAGATGCAGCGCTTTGTTGATTCCAAATTCGCCGCCAATAATCATTTCTTCGGCTACGAAGGACGCTGCGGCGCGCCCAGCCGTTTTGACGCGGGATACACCTTTAACCTGGGTATTACCGCGGGCTCGCTGATTCTGGATGGAAAAACCGGGTACATGGTGGGCATGGCTGATCTGGATTCCGGGGGCGTGCCTTTGGCCATACCCCTGACCGGTTTGATCGGCATTGAGCGCCGGCACGGTGAGGATGAGCCGGTCATAGAAAAAGCCCTGGTGAAGACCAACTCGCCGGCTTTTAAATATTTCTTGTCCGTGCGAGAGAAGTGGTCCACGGAAGATTGTTTTTCCTCGCCCGGCCCGCGCCAACTCTGGGGACCCACGGCGAAACAGATGCCCGTCCTGGTGGCTCTGAACCAGGGTTACCCGAGCCTGGAATACGATCTGGGCGAAGAGCAGACCCTGGGGTAATCCTTGCGGTCTCCCGGCCGGGGTGCTCGGAAAAAAGACTTGCATTCCCCCTATCGGAAGGATAAAATACCGCCTGTTTTGCTCTGGAAAATCAAGACTGCGGAAGGTTTTCAGGCATAAGCATTATCTTTTTCTCAGGAGGCACTATGTCCAACAAGATTCAAGATGTCAAGGCTCTGGAAATCCTGGATTCCCGCGGGAATCCCACGGTACGGGTGTTCGTTACCCTGGAAGGGCAGCGGGCAGTGTCCGCTTCGGTCCCTTCCGGCGCGTCCACCGGCGAGCACGAAGCCGTGGAGCTGCGCGATGGCGATAAGGCGCGCTATTTGGGCAAAGGCACTTTACAGGCCGTGGCCAATGTCAACGGCCCCATTGCCAAGGCGGTCATAGGCAAAGATGCCATAGATTTTCAGAGTATTGACAATTTGATGCTCGAGCTGGACGGAACGCCCAACAAGGGTAAGCTCGGGGCCAATGCGGTCCTGGGCGTATCCATGGCCGTGGTCAAGGCCGGCGCCCAGGCCCGGGGCATTCCCGTGTACAAGTACCTGGGAGGCAAAGACGCCTGCGTACTGCCCGCGCCCATGATGAATATTATTAACGGCGGAAAGCACGCGGATAACAGCGTGGATTTTCAGGAATTCATGGTCATGCCCCTGGGCCGGCCGAACTTTAGGGAGGCGCTCCGCGCCGGGGCCGAGACTTTTCATCATCTGGCCAAGATCCTGAAGAAAAAAGGGTATTCCACGGCCGTGGGCGATGAAGGCGGATTTGCGCCGAACCTGAAGAGCAATGACGAGGCCTGCGACGTGATTATTGAAGCCATTTCGGCAGCCGGGTACCAGCCAGGGAAAGACATCATGATCGCCCTGGACCCGGCGGCTGCTTCCTTTTACGAAGAGGGCAAATACAACCTGGCGGATTCCGGGTCGGGCATTAAAACCACAGACGAAATGATCGACCTCTGGGCCGGCTGGGTGAAGAAATACCCGATTGTCTCCATTGAAGATCCCCTGGACGAAAACGCTTGGGAAGGCTTTGGCAAGTTCACCCAGCGCCTGGGTAAAAGCATCCAGGTCGTGGGAGATGACCTGTTTGTCACCAATCCCGACTTTGTGAAAAGAGGCGTTGATAGCCAGGTGGCCAATGCGGTGCTGATCAAGGTGAATCAGATTGGAACGGTCACGGAGACCATTGCCACCATCGCGCTGTGCAAAGCCGCCGGGTGGAATTACGTCATTTCCCACCGGTCCGGGGAAACCGAGGACACATTCATAGCGGATTTTGCCGTGGCCATGGGCGGGGCGCAGATCAAGACCGGCTCGGCCAGCCGCAGTGACCGCATTGCCAAATATAACCGGTTATTGGAGATCGAAGCCGAGTTGGGCGAAAAAGCGGTGTATAAAAACGTGGTTTCCAAATAGGTGAAGGGGCAGCCCTCTTGTCCGGCGAATGCCGGAGGCGGCTGCCCTTGAATCGAAAGGGGGGGCATTTGCCCTCCCTTTTTTTATTTACACGCCTCCAGCCATTTTTCCAGAAACTCAAGCAGTTCCTCAGGCGGTTTGATCCACCACTTGGCCTGCGTCTCTCTGAATTCCTGCCTCACCAATATACCCTCGCCCTGGTCCCCCAGGGCCGCGAAAGCGTCTTCGTCGGTTAAATCATCGCCCAAATAAGCTACGGCCGCGCGGCCGCCGGATTCCTCAAGTAAGATGCGGGTAGCCGTACCCTTGTCCCGGCCGGGAGCGCGCAGTTCATACCCGCCGTCAAAGGAGTTCAGCGTTAGTCCTGCCTGGCCGTGGAAAGGCTGCCAGGCGTAGCGCGCGTTCGCCCGAATGCTTTTCTGCATTTCCGGAACCAGACCGCGCCAGTGAACCGCCAGGGAACCGGGTTTGAGGTCGAGTTGTTCCGGGGGAACTTTTTGGCGGATGCGCACCTCGGCCACCTTCATGGCCTGGCGCACAGGTTCGGGAGGAAGGTAATTGTCCAGGGTGTTGTCAGCTCGCAGGTGTTCCCAGCCGTGGGATCCCCAGATTTCGGGCAAGGGGGAAATCCGGAGCAGGGGCTTGATTTCCACGAGGGGGCGTCCGGTAATGATAACCAGCCGGGAATGGGGCCGGGCGATAATTTGGCTGAGCAACTCCGGAACCCCGGGATAGGGATAAGCCTGGAAGCGATCCGTGACAAAGGGGGAGAGCGTGCCGTCGTAATCCAGCAGTAATAAGCGCTGCGGCGCTTGTGCCGCTTTTGCGAAAAAGGCCTGGTCGGGTTTTTTGAGCGTGGCGTTCACTGTGGAAAGGACCTCCTATAGGGGAATGCGGGCCGCCGACCCGGGCGTTAATATTATGCGCGCTGGATGATCTGCACCTGCGTGGCGGGGGTAAGGCGAAATCCATTCCCGGATTTCTCCGCCTGCAGCAACCGGATGAGATCCCCGCGACGGAGGCCCGGAAAAAGCCGGTTCGCGGGTGACTGGTCCCGGGGATGCAGGGCCAAGGGCACCCGGCCGGCTGGTCCGCAGCCAATCAGGCGGAGCCGGCGGTTTTTGGAACGGAGCGGCTCGGACACGATGAGCAGGGTCTCGCCGGCCGGCCGGGGAGACCCTGCGGATTCGTGCGGGCTGAGCACGAAATAAGTCATCTTGATCTGTTTCTTTTTTAGTCCGGCTCTGTGAATGAGGCTGCGGACGAGGGCGGGCGGGTCCCAATCCCACTCGAAATGACAGCTGTCCGTGCTTTTGTGCAGGGCCGGACAAGCCTTGGGCCATAAACAGGGCAGTTGCAGCCGCCACCCTTTGGCGATCAGCCCGTCCCTCAGATGGATGAGCTCGCGGGAAGTCGCGGTGAGCGCGGGCTCGATCAACACGAGACGGCCGTGCGGGTTGAGTTTAGACCTGAGTTGTGCCAGCAAGGCTTCCCGGCGCGGCAAAGCATTGGCAGTCCCGGTCCATAGCTCGTTTAAAACGTGCTCCAGTCCGATCAAGTCGAACTTGCCGGGCAGCGAACCGGCCGGTGTCTGAAGATCCCAAAGGTGCGTCTTGGCAGTCCGGCCATGGGAACGGGCCAGCTCCCGGGCTAACTTGAGATTGAACGCGCTGCGGTCGGCGTACGTCACTTGCGCGGCCCCGGAATCCAGTCCGGCCGCGCCCAGGGGTCCGGCCCCGGAACCCAGGTCCAGGATAGTGCGGGGAATGGGCTGGAGCCGCTTCAGCACCTGGCGGGCCTGGACGTAGGAAACCGGCCAAAAAAAGAGGAGGTAAGCTCCCAATTGGCCGGGATCGGAAAAATAATTCTTTCCCGCCAGGGTCCGCTCGCGCGTAAGACCTTGGGACATGCGCGTGAGCCCCCTGGTCACAAGGTCCAGTTCGTGAGGGAGCAAACGGTCCGCGGGCCCGGCCGGGAATCCAAACTGATTCCTCCAGGTGTTCAATAGATGGGGTATCCAGCGCCGGAGCTGCTCGGAGCCTGCCGGTGGTTCCGGGGCACGCTGCCGGTTCCGGAGGGGCCGGGGCGAGGTCATGGGCGAGTCAGCGCGTTACTTTTTTATTCATATTTTCAAATTTGTCAAAAGGCCGCCGGTCCGTGGAAATGCGTCCGCGTCGCTTTAAAATCACGGCCTCTTCCGGGGTTGGTTCCAGCAAGTAGGTGGTGGGCGTGAATTGGTCCAAAACAAGGTTCCGGCGGGCCAGGCGGCGCGTGTTCTTCACCAAACGGTCGTAATTCAGGGCGCGCCGGGAAGCCATGCGATACGTCCAGCCCATGCCGAAACTGGGCATATCCACGCGGGCGGTCAGCAAATGGGGAAACACTGAACGCAGGGTTTTATAGATGGTGGCAAAGGAATCCGGAAACAGGAAATGGTTGTCCGTATGGATGGATAGGATGCCTTCGGCCTTCAGGCGCGTCCGGCACAGGCCATAGAATTCCCGGGTATAGAGCATTTTGGAGGGTCCGTGCGGCTCGGTCAGGTCCACGACCACCACGTCAAAGCGCTCGGCGTGGGTCTCCAGCCATTGGCGGGCGTCCGCGAATATGATTTCAACCCGGCGGTCCTGCCGGACTTTTCGGATTTCAGGGTAGTGTTGGGTGCAGAAATCGACCACGCCCTGATCGATTTCCAGCATGAGAATGCGTGGCAGGGTGGAATGCTTGACCGCCTCCTCCAGGGCGAAACAATCGCCCCCTCCCAGGATGCACACGCTGCGCGGGCGGTGATGGGCCAAAAGCGGGGCGGCTACCAAGTATTGATGGTAGCGGTTTTCATCCTTTTGGGCGATCTGGATTTTTCCGTCCAGAAACAACAGGGTTCCGAAAGTCCGGTTATGGAAAATTTCCATGCGCTGGAACTTGGATTTTCCCTGGTGTTGCCTCCGGCCCAGATAGCAGTGGCCGAAATCATCATTGACCCATTCCATTTTTATTTGAATTCTTCGCCGCAACCGCCCGTCTCCCGTGCTCAAGTTGGCTTATTATGCCACAAAAAAAAAGAGAGGCCGGGAAAAAAGTGTCCGCCAAGGGAAATATTGCTTGCAGGTTCGGGCCGGGGGATGTATAGAAGTAGCCAGCAGATGAAGGAAGGGGAGGTGGTCAGTATGCACACCCGTTGGCGGCTTCCCGGCAGCGCGTTGGGAATGATTCTCGTCTTGGTATTGAGTGGCTGTCAGGCGGCCACGACCGGCCAAGCGCCCGCGCCGAGCGCAGGCGAGTCCAGGCAGGAGGTGGGTAACATGCAGATCACCAGTCCGGCTTTTCAATACGGTGAAAGCGTTCCAAGCAAGTACACGTGCGACGGCGAGGATGTGTCGTTGCCCCTCGCCTGGAGCGGTGTGCCGGACGGGGCCAAAAGCCTGGCCCTGGTTTGCGAGGACCCTGACGCGCCCATGGGAACCTGGGTCCACTGGATCGTGCTGAACCTGCCTCCCGGAACGACCGCTTTGCCGGAAAACGGCCCCTTGCCCGCCGGGGCGGTACAGATCACCAACAGCTTCGGGAAAATCCAGTACGGCGGCCCCTGTCCGCCGGGCGGGACGCACCGGTATTTTTTCAAGCTATACGCCCTGGATGTGGCCACCCTCGACGGACTGACCCGCGACAATTACGAGACCATACTGATCAAGCATACCCTGATCCGCGTGGAACTGATGGGGACCTACCAAAGATAAGGCCCGGCGAGACGAGAATAAGGCTGGAACCACCGGAGTTTTCCCGCGCCCCCCGGAAGAACTTTCTCCTGCTGTTTTTGTCTAAAGAGTTATGGGAATCGCCCGTAATGATTCCCGGGAAAAGGAAACGGCCTTATGCTTCCAGATTCACGCCCGCCCTAATGATTTCAATCGGGAACATTTTTCAGCAAGCGGCTTGAACATTTTACTTGTCTTGGTAATGCGCGGTGGATACAATAGACACCGTTGCGTAAAAAAACGCAAAAATGAAGGAGGAAATCATGGATCTCAAAACGAAAATCGTGGTGATGGGAGTGATCTTGGTTCTGGCGGGCGGGCTGGCAATTCCGGCTCCGGCGCGGGTGACTGAAAAAGTGGAGGCCATGATCGCGGAAAATACGCCGCTCAAGGTGAACGATACGGACCTGTGGGTCCAGGTGGGGTATCCGCTGGTCATCGGCCTGCAATATGACAAATACGCCACCGGAAACGTTGTGCTCGGCGGCGGGGCAGGCACGTATCTGAACGGATTTACCCTCGACCTGGAGGCCAAGTATTATTTTCTCACCGGTAAATTCTCTCCGTTTCTCGCCGCCGGACCCGTACTTTACTTTTCCACCCCCCAGCAGAATATATTCGCGATATACGGCACGGCCGGGCTGTCTTACTTTTTTGACAGCGGGATGGGTCTTTCGCTGGGCGCCACCTACGTTACGGCCATTACCGAGAGTGAAGAACATTTCAGCTATCCCTGGGTGAATGACGAGATTGCTCAGGTGTCCGCCCAATTCGGGTTTCACTGGAACTATTGATTCTCAGGAATCATAAAAGATAATAAAAAATAAAAGGAGGAATAGGGGTATGCGAAAGCTTATGTTGGCGGCACTGTCTGCAGTACTGGTAGTGGGTCTGGCGGGTTGCGGGATGGAGGTCAAACGTATTTCGCCCGACGAAGTGGTTGACTTGTCCGGAAACTGGAATGACACGGATTCGCAGTTGGTCGCGGAAGAAATGGTGAAAGAAGCCCTGGCCCGGCCCTGGCTCGCCAAACACATGAAAAAAAATCGCGGCGAGGAACCCAAGGTCATTGTCGGAACCATAAAAAACAAGACTGACGAGCATATCGCCATTGACACGTTCCAGAAAGACATTGAGCGCGAATTGACCAATTCCGGAATGGTGCAGTTCGTGTCCGGCAAGGGTGAGCGCGACGAAATGCGGGCAGAGCGCGAAGACCAGCAAACCTATTCCTCGGAGCGGACGCGCAAGGAAATGTACGCCGAGACCGGCGCGGATTACATGCTGCAGGGAACCATTTCCAAGATTACCGACGCCCGGGGCAGCAAGCAGACCTTCTACTACCAGATCGACATGGAACTGACCGACCTGCAGCGGAGCATCAAGGTCTGGTACGGCAACAAGAAGATCAAGAAATACATCAAGAAACCCGGCGCGCGCTTTTAATTCGTGATGACGGCACGGCTGGTTGGCCTCCTTCCTGTAGTCTGGTTGTCCCTGAGCCTCGTGGGCTGCGGGGGCATTCCCATTGCCAAACACGTGGAGCGCAAGGCGGCTGCGGGAAATTATGAAGAGGCCCTGGCCCTGCTGGAGGAGAAAAAACAGCAATTTTCCGGGCCGAACAATATGTTGTATTATTTCGAACGCGGCAGCCTGCTCCAGCGGGTGGGTGACTATAAAACCAGCACCCAGGAACTGGGGCAGGCCGAGCTCCTGATCGAGGAGCTTTACGGGACCAGCGTGAGCGAGGCTGCGCTCTCTTTTTTAACCAATGACATGAGCATGTCCTACCCGGGCGAGGATTTCGAGCAGGTCATGGTCAATGTGATTAAGGAACTTAATTTCCTCTATAAAAATAAGTTGCAAGGCGCTATGGTCGAAGCGCGCAAAGTCAATACGCGCCTGGTGCAACTGGCGGACAAGTACGGCGACGAGGCGATTTACAAGCAGGACGCTTTTGCCCGTTACCTGGCGGCGTTTGCCCGCGAGGCGGACCGGGATTACAACGGCGCCTACATCGACTATAAAAAAGCCTACCAGGCCTTTCGCTGG
>JAUXBQ010000167.1 GCA_030619365.1 candidate division FCPU426 bacterium
CCCAGACGTAAACGGGGGAGGCCGGCCGGTCGGTGCGCTGGGATATATCGAAACGGATGATCATGAGTTCCTTGCCCAATAAAAACGTGTGGAGCCGAAACCCGATTCCCACGGAATTCCTGAAGTCTTCCGGCTGGGCGGTGGTGAAATCCGAGGTCGCCAGTCCCAGGTCCGCGTACACCACCATCTGAATATTTTTTATGAGCAGAAAATCCAGGGGCCAGAGGGTGTAGTTTATGTGACGCGCCAGGGGAAAACGCAGCTCCAGGTTCAGGGCCCCGATCTGGCTGCCCATAAGCTCCCCGTAGCGATACCCGCGAATGGTCGCGGATTCGGGCAGCAAGCCAATGCCGCCGAATAAGAACACCGGGTGCTCGGGACCCACGCTGGCGGCCATCGTCAGCCGTGATCCAAACACGAGGTGCGGACTGAGAAAGTCCAGGCTCTTATAGGCCTGCGTGTTCAACTGCAACAGTGTGTAATTTTCCATGCCGCCCAGAATTTTGTCCGCCACGATGATCGTGAGATTGTGGCGGAAGCCGTTGGCCGGACCGTAATCCCACCAGTCCGTACTGTCATGGACCATGGAAAAGCGGAGATTGGCCACGCGCCGGTTTTGCACGTCGTCCTGGTCCCATATCCGCCGCAGATAACGCAGGCCGAATTCCAGCTCCACGCGGTCAAACAGGGAGAAGGGTTTGACCAGGCCCACGGCGCCCCCGATTTCCTCGTCGTTGAACTCGTCAGTCAGGGTCCTGTCTTCCAGATCGAGGATGCGGTAAAAATTCTGGCTATAAGCCAGGCTGAAGAAAATATCCACCGGGTAGGTCAGGTTGGCATAGGTCAGTTGGGTCTGGGCCCGGTAGCCGGGAACAAAGTCGCTGATCAAACTCACGTTGTGATTTCCCAAGTAATCGCTGGCCGTGAGGTATCCTCCGCCGATAATGCCCTGAGAGCTGTCGTACCCGGCCAGTAAAAACAAGAGATCGGGCCCGAAGCGGAATTGGTAGGGCCGGTTATCCAGAATGAGCGGCTGGTCCACGAGCTGGATGGCCGCCCGGGCGGTCAGGGTGGACGCGGCGGCACTGGCCAAGGTTGTGCCCACAGCCTCCGCCTGCCCCACAATGTCCAGGGGGGCCTCTTCCGCCACCGTCTCGGAGGCGATCTCGGCAAAGGGGATCTCGCGCGCGTCCCGGGACGACTCGGCGGGCATAAGATAAATCACCTGGTTTCCCCGCTCATAGTGGGTAAAGGCGAGTTTTTGCCCCTCGGGTGAAAGCGCGGGCTGAAACGCGCCGATGCCCAGGTTGGTCAGCTGGGACATGGAGGAAGTCGCCAGGTCCCACTGGAAGAGATTGAATATGCCGTTGCGGTCATTGGAAAAATACAGGGTATCGCCGGAGGGCGAAAAATGCGGGGTTCGGTAATAATTCCGGTCATTGGTGAGCAGGATGGGTTCCCACGGGTCCTGCGCGAGTTCCAGCCAGGCGAGCTGCCAATACGCTTCGCGCTCGGTGGTGTAGACCAGGGTCTGGCCGTCCGGAGACCAGGCCGGGGCGTTATCCGCGAAACGATCCCGGGTGAGTTGGGTCATTTCCCGCGAGGTCACGTTCCAGAGATAGAGGTCGCCCACGCCGTTGCGCACCCCGACCAGGGCGATGGTGTCTCCCCGCGGGGACCAGGCCGGAGAAAAGAAATCATCCACAGGCAGGGAGTGGCGTTCCAGTGTCTGGTCGGCCACGGTTAGGAGGTAAAGATGGCTTTTACCCTCCTCCCTGGCCACGAAAGCGATACGACGGCTGTCCGGCGACCAGGCCAAGGGGTTGCCGCGCATGGAAAAAAATTCGAATTTTTTATTTGTCAGCGGGCGGGCCGACGAGGCGTTGTTCCGGGTCTTGAGATACACCCGCATGGTTTGGTCGCGATTGGAGCAGTAGGCCAGGAAGCGTTGATCCGGGGACCAGGCCGGTCCGGCGGTCACGCTCAGACGGCCGGGGGGCACGGGATCGAGGGGCGCTGCGATCTTTGCGGCCATATCCCGGCCGTGGGCCTGGGCCCAGTATTTTTGTTTTACCCAGGCAAGAAAATTCTCGTTGAATTCCGCCAGCCCCAAGCCGATGGTTTCCCGCAGGATTTGAGAAATAGAAATTTGGGTCTTGAACTTCTTGAAAATCAACGAGAGTTTATCCTCGCCGTACTGATCGGCGATATACTGGATGGCCAGTTCGGATTCCTTGTACGCCAGGTACACGTCTTCCAGGTGAGTGAAGCCCTCCATCAGGGTCAGGGGAACCAGCCGGTCATGCAGAACCGCGTCCCGGATCACCATGTCGGAGTAACTGTCCCAGTGCTGCGCCCCGTATTCAGCGAGGCCTTCCAGCACCCAGAGCGGGATAAGGTAGCCCTTGTACACCCGGAAGGAACGCATGCCCTCGCCGTAGAGAATGTTGAATTGCAGGACGTGAACGAACTCGTGAAAGATAACCCGGCGGAGCTCCTCGGGCGAATCCGGAGCGGGCAGGGCCACGCGGTTTTTAAAGGCCTCGGTGAATCCGCCGGTGCCCACGCCGATAATGTGCGGCAGGATGTTGGTCTGCTGGAAATCGATCTGGTTTCGGTAGATGAAGAGCGGGGTTTTGGAGGTGGTTTTTTCCCGCAGCAGGCGGGTATCGTGTTGGTAGGCGGCCTCGGCGTATTCACAAACTTCCCGGGCCAGGGCCTCTTCTTCGGGATAATAATGAATTTCGAAATGCTCGGTCTCGAAGATGTGCCAGTCCAGGTCGCGGGTCTGAAGTTTATTTTTTCCGAAATACGCGGCCCCGGCCGGGAGGATGAAGCACACGCCGAGCGACAGGCTCAGCCAGAGGATGAGGTGGGTTTTTATGGGCATGGATATCAAAATCCTTAAAAGCCCCGCCAGAGTTCGAGGAGCAGCGCTTTGAAATCGATGCCCGTTTCCCCGCCTAAAAGCTCGTTTGGGCGCCTGGCCGCGCCCCGGAGCAATTGCTGCAGGAAGGTAGGTCCCTTCTCCTTGAGCACTTTTGGCTTGCCGCGTAATTGGCCCAGACGGGCGGCCATTTCCACTGCGTCGTCCAGGTTGCCCAGGTGGTCGATCAATCCCAGTTTATGGGCCTGACGCCCGGAAAATACCCGGCCGTCCGCCAGCCCGCGCAAGTGGCGCTTGACCGACTCGGGTTTTAAATCCGTGATGTTCACGCCCCGTTTCTGGGCCAGGGCCCGGGCGAGCTTGTCACCCCGCGTATCCAGGACAGTTTCCACGAATTGGTCGTGGAGATCGTTGATCATGGCTTGCATCAGCCGACGTTCTTTTTTGGTCATTTTCCTGGAGAAATCTCCCAGGTCCTTGAACGCGCCGCTTTTAACGATTTCCATGCCCAGCCCGAGTTTTTTCATGAGTTCCCCGGCTTCCGGGTAACGCAGAATAATGCCGATGGACCCGGTAATGCTGCCCGCATTGGCGAAAACGCGGTCCGCTCCGCAGGCCACGTAGAATCCGCCTGAGGCGCATACTTCCGCCATGGAAACGACTACGGGTTTGCCCTGCTGGCGGATTTTCTGGATCTCCTCGAAAATGGACTGGGCCGAGGCCAGTGTGCCGCCCGGGCTGTTGATGTGAATCACGATAGCCTTGACCAGCGGATTGTCCTGCATTTTGTGCAGTTGGATAATGGTTGCGCGGTCTTCGAGGATCATGCCGTCCATGGTCACCAGGCCGACGTAGCCGCTGCGGACCAGGCGCGTCAGGCTGAACAGGGCCAGTCCCGCCAGGACGAAAAAGATCAATATGCCCGCGCCGATGAGTAAGGGTTCCCTGCTGCGTTTGGTCATTGGCCTCTCCTTGCGAATAACGAGAAGTCGGCCCTTAAGGGCCTGAACTTTCATTATAATATTTTCGAGAGGGTTTATCTATCGATTTTCTATTCTCAACGCTTACTTTATCACAATGCAATTTTAGCAGGCTGCTGAAAAACCCTCGGAAGGTCATTGCGAGCGACCGAAGGGCGCGTGGCAATCTGATTTAATCCGCATAAAATCGAGATTGCTTCGTCGCTGGCGCTCCTCGCAAAGACTGCCAAAGGGGTTTTTCATCACCCGGTTAGTACTGTAACCGATAGGTTACGGGAAGGAGGGTTTATCAACGCCGGGGTCCGGCGGTTCGAGGGTTCCAGGTCCGGAAGTCCCGGTCAGTTTTTCCAGGGTTTCCTCGGCCAGTTTCAGCTTCCGTCCCCGCAGTTTTGGCTTTTTGGCTTGGAGAAAGCGGACGCCGGCTGGTCCCAGGTGCTCAAGGCTCTTGCGTACGCAGTATTCCAGGTACGATCGCTGGCTGAAGGCGCTGCTGGCCGGGTAGCGCTGGTCCAGGGCCCGCCATACCGCCCGGGCGAGCTTGAGGTCATTTCCCTGCTCACGATGGAAATCCACGACCGAGCGCACTTCCTTCAGCGTCATCCAGCCCGCGCCGGCCAGGAAGTAAACAGCCTCCTCGAGAAACTCCACTCGCTGATTCTGAAACGAGTTCAGGGACAGGATGGCATAGCGCGACAGGGCCCAGATCCGGTTGAAGGCGGCGCGGAAATCGTCCAGCGTGTGCTCCGGGGCGTAGTACTTGATGGTTCGCACTTGCTTGCCGTCCTCATCCTGCCAGGCCAGCGTGATCATGCCCCGGGCGGCGTGGGTTCGCAGCAGGCGGCCGCGGTATTTTTTCTTCAGCGCGAACTTCTGGATGCGCTGCAGGCCCTCGAAACAGGACCGGTATTCTTCCGTAGGGACCCGGCCCACGCGGCGGCCAAGATAATTTTTCATCCAGATGGTGACGCGGTCGCCGCGCTGTTCCAGCACCAGCGCGGTTTCCTGGGCGCGCATGCCCCTGACATCGTAGACAATGAGGCGGGAAAAGGAGTAGGCCGCCGCCACCCGGGGGAAAGCGATCAGCCCAGCGACGAGCAGGAGGACCCAGCCCCCAGCGCGGTTTTTCATGTGGGCGAGGATTTCTGTTTCAGGTAGCTTTCGATGAACTGATCCAGGTCGCCGTCCATGACGCGCTGTACGTCGCCAACCTCGTGGTTGGTGCGGTGGTCCTTGATCATGCTGTAAGGATGAAAAACGTAGGAGCGGATCTGGCTCCCGAAGGCGATATCTTTTTTTTCTCCGTACAACTGCTTGGTTTTTTCGGCTTTTTCTTCCTGGGCCCGGACGTAGAGGCGCGCCTTGAGGACTTTCATGGCATTGGCCCGGTTTTTAATTTGCGAGCGGTCTTCCTGGCATTGCACCACGATCTTGGTGGGCAGGTGGGTGATGCGCACCGCGGATTCGGTTTTATTGACGTGCTGCCCCCCGGCACCGGAGGCGCGGAACACGTCCACGCGCAGGTCATCGTCCTTGATCTCGATTTCAATCTCGTCCTCGATGTCCGGAACCACGTCAACCGAGGCGAACGAGGTGTGGCGCCGCTTGTTGGCGTCAAAGGGCGAAATCCGCACCAGGCGATGCACGCCGGTTTCCGAACGTAAGTATCCGAAGGCGTAGTCCCCCTCCACCTGGAAAATGACGGATTTCATCCCGGCCTCGTCGCCGGCCTGATAGTCCAGCAGGGTGGTCCTGAAGTTTTTCCGTTCCGACCAGCGCAGGTACATGCGGAAAAGCATTTGCGCCCAGTCCTGGGACTCGGTTCCCCCGGCCCCGGGATGAATGGAGACGATGGCCGGGTCCCGGTCATTGGGGCCGGAGAGCATGAAGCGGAATTCGAAATCATCGACCGCCGCGCGCAGCTTGACCAGGCCCGAATCCAGGTCGCGCCGCAGGTCTTCGTCGTCACCGCTCTCCTCCAGGAGTTCGGCGGCCGTGGTCACGTCCGCGAGCTCATTGGTCAGGGTGGCGTAAAAATCCAGGTC
>JAUXBQ010000278.1 GCA_030619365.1 candidate division FCPU426 bacterium
GAATACGTTTTTATCATTTTCACTCTGGAATATTGTTGTTTGTTTTACCCTGGGCTTCTTCGTGTTCAGCCTTTGTGCTCTTCGTGATCTTCTTTATTGTGATTGGTTTTAACCCTGGCATTTCTTCGTGTTCTTAGTGGTCAGATTTAGTGCTCTTCGTGATCTTCTTTTATCGAAGTAGCAAGGACCACAGGGCGAGGACGGGGAGGAGGGCGAGCATGGCCACGGCAAAGGCTTCGCGCAGCAGCAGGCGGCAGACTTGCCAGCAGGCCAGCCACAGCATGGCCAGGGTGTAGAGAAAGGTGAACGCGGGCGTCAGGTGCCGGACCCAGAGGCCCGGGAACCCACTGGCCTCCTGCTGCAGCAGGCCCCAGGAGAGCGCGAGATCCGTGGGCAGCATAACGAGCCAAAGCGGCACGAACAGCGCGGGAGCGCTGACAGCCAGGAGTTGTCTAAAATCTCCCCGGCCGCGCAGGAGGACATTGAACATCCAGGCCAGGTAAGCGAATATCCACCACCCCAGACCCAAAACCACGGGCATGCCCACAGCCTGCAGCAGACGGTAACGTGGATCGTCCCAGAGCGGGGGCGCGGAAAACGGCACTCCGCGAAAATGCGCGATCAGGGTGGTGGCGGAAAAAAACACGGCGCTGATAATCAGCACGGACCAGGCCAGTCTTACGTCGCGGGATTCCCGCAATTGGGCGAACAAGGCCTTGGGCCGGACAATGACGTCCGCCAGGCGGTGAATTTGCGTCCATCGGAGAAGGTTGTTCAGGGTGAGCATGGTCCTTAGCATACCACGAACACGCGCTTTGCACGACGCCGGAAATTCGTCCTGACCCCTGTCTTTTACTGGCGCATATTTGTCTTCATAATATGAAAGCGGGTTTTCCGCCGTCCTGTTATGGGCGCAAGTGCCCCTGGCAACGGCGGTGACCATTGCTTTGGCGGATCATTTGTTTAAAAAAGCCTTTGTCCTGTCTTTCGGCGTTCCGGCCATTTTCAGCTACGGCCTGCGCTGGCCGGAGCTATGGCAGGCCCGAAAGCGGCCATGAAAGGGCGGCATCCGGGTGGGCGGTTTTTGAAAAAAAAAGGTTGCAATTCCCGGGGGATTATCGTAAAAAGGTTACTCTAGTAAAAATTAACCGGTTTTTCATGGAATTTTCAGGAGAGGAGGGTATTCGAGAAATCATTTTATCTTGAATAAAAAATAGTATAAAGCAGTTGAACCTGAAACTGAACCTGAACATGAAAGGGGGATACCACGTGAGAAAATTTGTTGCTTTCAGCGCAGCAGTATTGATCAGCGGTATGGTGACTTCTTCAGCTTTGGCCCATCAAGACAGATCCTTCACGAATATTACCACCTTCGGCATCTTCGAAACCATGTACGATTTCTTCAAGTATAGCCCGGCTTACCTTCCCAGTTTCGAGAAAGCAGCCCTCTGGACCCAGCTCTCCAACCTGCAAGATGCCAGTGATGAGTTGTTCGATTGGTACGGCACGCCCTATTACCTCATTGGCCTGCAGACGGACATCATGGGCATGGGCCGAGGCGGCGGTATGCTCGACTGGTACAGCGAAGTTGATGCGATCAGTGTGACCAACTATCCGGGTGACGGCGGGTGGGGCGAACTCGAGACCACGCGCGTTGATTACCAGGATCTGGACAACGATGAAATCATCGACTTTTCCGAGGAACGGTACGGGCGTCTAATAAAAGAGGATAGATACCTGGCCAATGATATCTACCTGGTTTTCGGCATGGGCGATATCGGCGGTTTTGCCATGGGCGCCTCGGTGCGCGGCCAATGGAACAGCTACCAGCCCACCTGGAACGACTGGCTCAACCACATAGTCAACAATGTGTCCCTGGACGAGGAATGGTCGCACAAGCAGTTCACGATCGACCCCCTGGGGAATAAAACCCAGACGTATGAATTAAAGGGAACGCGCGAAGGCGAACTGAACTACGGCACCACCTCGTGGGAGTTCAAGCTCGGCGCGCGCAACGACCAATTGGTTCCGGGTATTGACCTGGTGGCTAACGTCGGCGCCATTCTTAATATTAATACCAATACTTATGAGTATAAATACCAGCAGACCACTGTACCGGACCTGCTGAGTCCTTCCACTACCCTGCTGAATGAATACACCGAAAAGGGGATGGAACCCGGAAACAACTACTATCCGGGCTCCGGCATCGGTTTCCTGGTCGAACTGCGCGGCGACATGGCGCTGAACCAGGACTGGACCATGATCAGCGAAGCCGGCTTCTCCCTGTCTCCGGTCAGCATTGACGGCGAACAGGAACGCATTACCAATGACGTGACCATCGCCCCGGTCGGCGTGGGACCGGCGATTACGAATTATGACTACCAGAAGGACACGTACGAGGGCAGCCAGTCGAACCTGAACACCAATGCCAAGGTCCGTTTCGTTTACCAGGGCCAGGGCTGGCGCTTGGGGCTCGGCGCCCGTGGATACCTTAGCTCCAATTCCACGGACCGGACCCGGACGTATGAAAGAAGCGACCGGTATCGCCGCGATAATGTTAACGGAATCCCCGATCCGACTGCGGACTACACCACCACGGTTGTTCAGGGATTTACCGAAGAAACCAAGGACCGCTACATGTACAACACCCTGGAATTGCCCATAGGCCTGGAATTGCCCATTGTGGAGAACGGTTTTGTGGTCTATTTCGGCGCCCAGCACACGGTATACCTGGATTCCTACAACACCACGGTCCAGGAAACCAGCCGTGACAACCGCGTGACAACGCAAACATTCGACAACGGCGTGGTTGTGACCACGGTTTCCGACATTGTTGACGAGCAAGTCGCTGAAGAGGAAACCCAGGTCTACTCCGACCATTACACTAATTTTATGGCCGGCTTTTCCTGGTAC
>JAUXBQ010000292.1 GCA_030619365.1 candidate division FCPU426 bacterium
ATACAAACGTAGACCTCGTCTTTGGTCTCCGGCTTAAATACGCCGGGGTTTAAATTGGTGGACAATTCCATTAAACACGTCTCGGAAGTGATGTTCTTCAGAACATCAATCACGTATTTGGCGTTAAACGCAATCGTAATGGTTTCCCCGGTATAGTTAATTTCCATTTCTTCCTGCGCCTCGCCTACTTCCGGCGTATTGGCGGTAATCATAAGCTGATTGGCGGAAATGGTATACTTGATAGAACTGGATTTATCCGAAGCCATCAGGGATACGCGGCGCGTGGCGGACAGCAAAAAATTCTTATTGCAACTGATGTGCTTATCGGACTGCTTGGGAATAACCTGATCATAATTGGGAAATTGTCCGTCGATCAGCCGGGACATCAGGACGACTTCCGGATTCTCAAAAATGATCTGATTATCATTTATCTGAATGTTTACTTCTCCCTCTTCTCCTAAAATTTTACTGAGTTCCTGCAACGCCTTGGCTGGTACGATATAATTGAATTTTTGATTGGGATTTTTTTCCAGGGTATGTTCAATCATGGCCAGGCGATGCCCGTCAGTCGCCACCAGACGCATGGTTTGACCTTCCACTATAAAAAACACGCCATTCAGCACATAGCGGGTTTCGTCCGTGGATACCGCAAAAATGGTTTTTTTAATCATCCCCTGCAGGGTCTTTTTGGCTAAATTAAAACCCTTGTCGCTTTTTACTTTCGGTAATACGGGATAGTCATCCTTGGGCAGGCCGTTGATTTTAAACCTGGTTTTTTCGCATACCAGGGTCACCACGGCATTATCGCTCACAGACAGGCTGATTTCGCTGTCCGGCAGTTCGCGCACAATTTCCGACAGGCGTTTGGCCGGAATGGTAATGCTGCCGGATGAAGATACTTCCGCCGGAATCTGGCATTTAATGGAAACTTCCAAATCCGTAGTGGTCAGGCGAATCACGTTCTTGTCCGTTTCCACCAGAATGTTGGATAAAATAGGCAAGGTGTTGCGGCTGGACACAGCATTGAGAACCGTTTGTACGCCATGAGCAAGATCTGAACGCTTACAGGTGAATTTCATTATTAATACCTCCTAAATAATAAATAAGTAGTAGTAGTAATAGGGCCTGTGAAAATGTTTAAAACCCCAAAAAACCAGAGAAAATTTAAATAATATTAAAGCAAAACTTGTAAATAAAAAAAGCATAACCAGTAAGAAAATAACACAATTCACAAAAAAGAAAAACCAGCGAATTAATTCACCCTTGTCTACGAACTATCAACAGCTCATCACAGGTAATTCACAGAAAATACCAGACAAATTAGTTTGCATTATCTTTCAATTGTGACATCAAGCGATTAATTAAGCTGCGAAGTTTTTCGTCATGGTTTAACTTGTCCTTTATTTTATCAAAACCGTAAATGACCGTGGTATGGTCCTTACCCCCGAAAAAGCGGCCGATTTCAGGCAAGGAAAAATCGGTAAGCTCCCGGGCCAGATACATGGCGATTTGACGGGGAAAAACAATGGTCGCGGTGCGCTTTTTGGCCTTAATCTCGGAAACTTTGAGATTGAATTCATTGGACACCATTTCTGTAATAAGTTCAATGGTAATGGGACGGTAGTCATCGGTGAATAAATCACGCAAGACCTCCCGCGTGAGTTCCAGTGAAATATCGCTCTTGGTCAAGGAAGCATAAGCGACCACCCGGATGAGACAGCCTTCCAGTTCGCGCACATTGGATTTAACCTGATTGGCAATATAGGCCATAACGTCATTAGGGACCACTACTTTTTCCAACTCGGCTTTCTTGCTTAAAATAGCCACCCGGGTTTCGAAATCCGGCGTTTGAATATCAGCGACCAGGCCCCATTCAAACCGGGAGCGCAGGCGCTCCTCCAGATTTATTTCCTTGGGATGAGAGTCGGACGTGGCCACGATCTGTTTATGCACGTTGTGGAGATCGTTAAAGGTGTGGAAGAACTCCTCTTGCGTGCTTTCCTTGCCGACCAGGAACTGGATATCATCGATCAGCAGAACATCCACCGTGCGGAAGCGATCCCGAAAGGCGCGCATGGTCCCGGAGCTGATGGAGGAAATCATTTCGTTCATAAACGTTTCGGAAGAAACGTAAAGCACGCGCTTGTCCGGCGTGGTCTGCGTTATGTGATTGCCAATGGCATGCAGCAGATGCGTTTTGCCCAAACCCACGCCGCCGTAAATGAAAAGCGGGTTGTAGGATTTGGCCGGAGATTCAGCGACAGCCAGGGAGGCGGCGTGGGCGAAGCGATTGCTGTTGCCAACCACAAAACTACTGAAGGTATAGCGTGAATTCAAGGGCGTGCCCGCGCCGGAAAGCGTCTTCGCGGCGTTAGGATGCAAAAGGCCGGCCGCGCCGGATTCAGGAAGGGAAGCGGGAGCCGCGGTTGGCAGCTGTTTTGCCTGCAGGTCAGACGCCACGATAAAAGAAATGGAGACGGAAGACGAGGACAGCTTATTCGCAAGTGCCTGCAGGGAGGGAAGGTAATGTTCGTTTAGCCAATCGCAAAAAAAACGGCTGGGAACTTCCACCACCAGCTTGTTGTCTGAGTAGGAGAGGGTCCTGGTCGGCGCGAACCACGTTTCAAAACTTTGCTTATTCAAAGATTGGCGAAGCTCATCTAAAATTGAGGACCATAAGTCAATTGAGGACAAAGTCATAGCCACCCTTAATAAAATAAAAAACAAGTAAAAAGAATTGTAATATGACTGAT
>JAUXBQ010000296.1 GCA_030619365.1 candidate division FCPU426 bacterium
GGTGGGAAGCTTCCGGTATTTTCGCGGCTGATCCCGGTCCGGGCCGGCCGCCGTTTTCCATCGTGATCCCGCCGCCCAATATCACGGGCAGCCTCCATGTCGGCCACGCGCTGAACAACACCCTCCAGGACATTCTGGCCCGGCAGAAGCGGATGCAGGGTTTTGACGTGCTCTGGCTGCCGGGCTGCGACCACGCGGGAATTGCCACCCAGAACGTGGTGGAACGACAGCTCGCCAGGGAAAAAACCACGCGGCACGAACTGGGACGGGAAAAATTCGTGGAACGCGTGTGGACCTGGAAACGGGAATACGGCGGCACCATCATGCGCCAACTGCGGCGGCTGGGGTCCTCGCTGGATTGGTCGCGGGAGCGTTTTACCATGGATTCCGGTTTGTCCGAGGCCGTGAAAGAGGTCTTTGTCCGGCTTTACCACGAGGGCCTGATTTACCGGGGGGATTACATCATTAATTGGTGCCCGCGCTGCCATACCGCGCTTTCGGACATCGAGAGCGAGCACCAGGATATCCAGGGGCACTTCTGGTACATTCGCTACCCCCTGATTGGCTCAGAAGAGACCCTGGTCGTGGCCACGACCCGGCCGGAAACCATGCTGGGCGATACGGCCGTGGCTGTGCATCCGGAGGACGAACGGTTCCGCCACCTGGTGGGAAAAACCGTGCGCCTGCCCATCCTGGACCGGGAAATCCCGGTGGTGGCGGACACCTACGTGGACCGGGAGTTCGGGACCGGCGCGGTCAAGATTACCCCGGCCCACGATCCCAATGATTTCTGGGTCGGCGAGCGGCATCAGCTGCCGCGGGTGAACGTCATGAACCCGGACGGCACCATGAGTGCCGAAGCCGGGAAATACGCCGGTCTGGACCGCTTTGCCTGTCGCAAAGCCGTGGTGAAGGATTTGGAAGCCCAGGGCCTGCTGGTCAAGACCGAGGAGCACCAGCACGCCGTGGGGCACTGCTACCGCTGCCAGACCATGGTGGAGCCCTTTCTCTCCCGGCAGTGGTTCGTGAAAATGAAACCCCTGGCCGAGCCGGCCATGGCCGCCGTGCGGGAAGGCCGTATCAAGGTGACACCCGCGCACTGGATGAAGAATTATCTCGAATGGATGGAAAATCTCCGGGACTGGTGCATCTCCCGGCAGATCTGGTGGGGGCACCGCATTCCGGCCTGGTATTGCCGAAAATGCCAGGCCGTGACAGTGGCCAAGGAAGCGCCGGCGACCTGCTCCCAATGCGGGTCCGCGGACCTGGAACAGGATCCGGACGTGCTGGATACCTGGTTTTCCAGCGCGCTCTGGCCCTTCTCCACCCTGGGTTGGCCCCGGGAAACGGAAGAACTGAAACGTTACTATCCCACCAGTGTATTGGTTACTTCCTGGGACATCATCTTTTTCTGGGTGGCCCGGATGGTCATCCTGGGATTGAAATTCAGGGGGGACGTACCGTTTCGCGAGCTCTGCATTAATTCCCTGGTCGGCGACGCGGAAGGGAAGAAAATGAGCAAGTCCAAAGGAAACACCGTGGACCCGCTGGACATCATGGAACACACCGGAGCGGACGCCCTGCGCTTTACCATGGCCACGATTGAAACCCAGAGCCGCTACGTGGCTTTTACCCCGGACCGGCTGGAGTCTTCCCGCAATTTCATGAATAAAATCTGGAATGCCGCTCGATTCGTGCTGCTGAACCTGGAAGGCTACGAACCACCGGACGTATCACCGGAAAAAGATTTCGCAGACCGCTGGATTCTTTCTCGCCTGGAAGCAACATTGGCCAGTGTCAACGAATCGTTAGATGGATTTCGATTTGGAGAAGCTGCGCAAAATTTATATGACTTTATTTGGCATGAATACTGTGATTGGTATTTAGAAATTATTAAGAAGCGTCTAGTTAGCAAAGATGAGAACCGAGATCAAGCGCGCTATTTTTTATTGCTCACACTGGATGAAATTTTACGACTCTTGCATCCTTTTGTTCCATTTATTACTGAAGAAATATGGTCTTATTTACCGGGGAAAAAAGATTTTATCATGAAATCTTCTTGGCCAATATCTGATATGAACCGGAGAGACGAAAGAACCGAAAAAGAAATGAAAGCTCTTCAAAAAATCGGATATGACCTACTCAATATAAGGGGTGAGAATAATATACCACCGGCACAGAAAGTTCCGGTGGTTATTAAACCGATAAGTCCTGAAGAAACTGATGATTTAGTAAAATTGGATTTTGATTTGCCAGGAATTATTTCCGCCAATCAAACTATACTCAAAACCAGAGCGAAACTTTCAAGTGTTACCTATGATGAAGATTATATTATCCCGCAATTATCTGCGAATGCCACGGCTTTCAATCATAATTTCGTGATCCCACTTGAAGGAATCATTGATAAAGAAAAAGAACGCGAGAGGCTTACGAAACAAATTACAAATTTAAAATCACTATTAAAGAAGCAAAAAGACAAGCTGGCGTCGCCTTCTTTCCTTGAAAAGGCTCCTAAGGAAGTTATTGAAGCGGAACGCGCGAAGGAACTTGATTATAAACAAAAAATAAATCATTATCTCGTCCATTTAAAGCGATTGGGAGGCGAATAGCCGGCGATAATTTCTCGCCTATTCGCCTTCGCTACAGAGGGTATTAAACGAAATAGTTATTTCTA
>JAUXBQ010000066.1 GCA_030619365.1 candidate division FCPU426 bacterium
GCACGATTACGTCTCTGACGACCCACGGGCCGAGCCTGTTTTACAGCCTGCGGAAACCGGAGTTTGCACGACGGGAATCGCCCCTGCACTTATACAACCTCCACACCATGGAACCCGTCCGGGCGCTGGATTACCACCTGTGGTTGCCGGAGCGCAAGGCCGAAGACAACCCGGAGCAGGAGCAGGCCGTTCCGCCGCCGGTCCAGCAGTACCGGCTGTACGACATTGCCCAGGGTCTGGCCTATCATCCCGTTAACGAGCAACTGTTCATCGCCGACGAGACCAACCACCGGATCCTGGCCATACGCCTGCACCGGCACGGCAATTTTCCCAAGGGCACGTATTATCCCAAGCAAAAGCCGCCCAACGTGAAGCGGATCATGCTTTTCGGCAATTCCTTGAATTACAGCGTGGCCGACCGCCCGCAGGTAACAAAACAGAACAAGGAACTCGCGGATTCCCTGTCCAAGCGCCTGGAATACTGGCTGAACCTGATCTCGCTCGCGCAAGGCCGGTCCGCGCGTTACGAGGTCATCTATGCCGGGGGCGCCATGTTTTACTCTATTCCTTCGGTGGCCTACGCGTTCAATTTCCTGCCGCGAGTCGCCGATATGAACGTCGACCTGGTCCTGTACAATTACACTTATTTTGACCTGGTCTACGACGCCATGCGCTACATTAAAAATCCCTGCGTAAACGACGAACTGCAATTCCACGGCTATGATCCGGAATTTCTGCTCACGCCGGTGAAAGAGCGGGAGCTACATCCCCTGGGCCGGGAATTGCGCGATTATATTATCAACCATCCCGAGCGGATCGGAAAATTCGCTAAACTGGCGGGGACGCACATTCACATCGCGGACCGGTACGCCGTGGAGATGCTGGAAGCCAAGGAAAACTATGACATTTTTTTCAAGTTGGCCACCAATGAATTGAACCGCTTCTACCGGTTCATCGAGAAACACAACACGGAAGCCCCGGAAAAAACCGGTTTTATGATCAACCTGATTCCCGTGCAAGCCAATATCAACAATTCTGAAATATTAACTCCTTTCCGCCAGGGAAAGAAGACGCAGCCTAATTATTTAAACACCCGGCTCAGGTCCTGGTGCGAGGGTAAAAACATCGGATTCCAGGACACTATCGAAATGGCCAAGATCGTGGACCCCCTGGTGTTTCCGCTGTTTTCGGTTAAAAAAAACATGCACTATTCGGCCCGGAGCGCGGACTTGATCGCCTTCTTAACCGCCAGCCAGCTGCTGGAAGGATATTTTAATAAATAAACCAAGCCGGGTCAGTCGGTGGAAACACTCATCAGCAGAGTTGGGAAGTGGTCAAGCCACCTCCTTGAGCGTGCAGGACAGATTCCAGCGGCACCAAGCCAAGGGGATATTTTTACGTGATTTTCAACACCACCTGGTTCCTGATATTCATGCTGCTCGTTTACCCCGTGTTTCTGCTCATCCCCCGGAAGCGCTGGCGGTTTTATTTTATCCTGGTGGCCAGCGCTGTCTTTCATACGCATTTTGCCGGTCCCGCGGGCGTGCTGCCCATTATCGTGATGGGCGTGGCGACCTATTTTTTCGGAATCCTGCTCGACCGCCAGCGACAGGTCCCGGAATCGCTCTGGCCGCGCATGCCGGGGATGGTGGTGGCCGCCCTGGCCGTTCCCACCTTGGGCCTGATTTATTATAAATATCGCTACTTTATTTTTGATTCTTTGTCCTTTCTGCCATCCGCCTGGCTCCCCAGCCTGGAACCTTTTTTTAAGCTCGGACCCATGCCCCTGGCCATATCTTTTTTCGCTTTTGAATTCATCCATTACCTGACGGACGTGATTCGCGGGGACCGGCCGATAAAGAACTTTTTCCACTTTTCCCTGTTTGCCATTTTTTTCCCCTCGATCGTGTCCGGTCCGATCAAGCGCTATCAGCACTTTGTGCCCCAAGTCGCCCAGGGGATTTCCCGGCCCGCGCCTGAGGATATGGTGCTGGGGTTCGGACAAGTGACGCTGGGGTTCGCCAAGAAACTCATTGTGGCCGACAATGCCTATTTAATGGCCCAGCTCCTGGAGCGGCAGGCCAATTGGAACTTTTATTCCGTAACCCTGTTGATTGTGTTGCTGTCTTTCCGCATCCTGTTTGATTTCAGCGGATATAGCGATATCGCCATCGGCATCGCGCGCATGCTGGGTATTCGCCTTCCGGTGAACTTTAATTTGCCTTACATCGCACGCAATATTTCCGATTTTTGGCGCCGCTGGCATATATCCCTGAGCAGTTGGATCCGCGACTACTTGTATATTCCCCTGGGTGGCGGGCGCGTGGCGCCGGCGCGCAAAATCATCAACCTGGCGCTGGTCATGGCCCTGTGCGGACTCTGGCACGGCGCGGCCTGGAATTTCGTGATATGGGGGGTTTATCACGGACTGGGTTTGGGCGTGCACGCCTTTTATAACCGTCTCTGCCAGCGGGTGGCCTGGCTGGATAAACTTCAGCGCGTGACAGGTATCCTGTCTTGGGGGATCACGCTGGTATTCGTTTGTTACAGCTGGTTGTTGTTTTTCTACCCCTGGTCAGAGGCTTTTCGGCTTACGCAGAGTTTATTTATATTTTAATCATCGGGGAGGACTTCATGACTCGCATACACCATCGCATGTTAATCGCCGTCCTGTTGCTGGGGGGATGTTTGGTCCTGCACCTGTCCGCCCTCGCGGGGAGCAAGCCGCCCGCCGCGAACGCCAAAACCGCTGTGGTCCCGGGAAAAACAACCTCCTCGGACAAAACCCCGGCACGCAAACCAACCCCGGTGGCGACACCGGATACACCCGCGAACCTCATTCAGCCCGAGACGTTGATCGTCTCCAAGAAAAAAGGATATTTGTATATTGTGTGGGACGTGTATGCGCACCGGAAAAAGTTCGATCCCCAGCGAAGAAACAGTGCGCTCACCGCCTTGCGCTACGCGGCGTATATCGCCCAGGCCCACGGGTTTCAAAAATATCCCGATTACCCCGAAGCCAGAGTGAATATCATCGTATTTAATGAACGGGATGAATACGGCGGGCCTCGCTGGGACTCGGTGGAGAAATATTACGCGTACACAGTATTGGCCAAAAAATATACGGAATTGGAAATAACCGACCCCGAACGCATATGGACGCTGAAAGAAAAGACGCTCCGGTCACTGCTGGCCGAGCCCAAGGGAAAGAAATGATAATAATGAAAACAGAGACGCCTGGATCATGAGTCGCAGAATATATTTCAAAGCGGTTTTAGTCTGCCTGCTGCTCTTTGTCGGCGCTCATTTCACCTTGGGCTGGCTGAAGCGGAATCCGGCATTCTATAAAATCGTGAACAACCAGATTGCCTCCCGGGAAGTTCTGCGGGATATTATCAAGGCGCATGCCCGCGGCGACAAGCCGGTCATATTGATTTTGGGAGACAGTGTGGTCTACGGCAGCGGGATGCACGCGCACCAGGTTGACCGCTGGCGGGAGCAAACCCTGCCGGCCTTTTTGGAGAAAAAACTGGAAGACTATACAGTGATTGACGTCAGCATGGACGGCTCGCTCCCCTTGGATTATCTGGCCTTGTATCAGCACGCCCGGGAGCTCGACGTGGCCTGGGTCATACTGAATCTGAATTACCGGATGTTTTCCAATAAATATCAGGAAGGCCCGCAGGCGATCTCGCGTGTGTGGCTGCTGGAGGATTTGCCCCCTAACCCCTTTCAACTCGTGTATCAGCCGCCGACCGGGGACCGCATTTTACAGGGCCTGAGAAAGGTAAGCCTGCTGTTCCGTTATTCCGAGGCCATGCGCAGCAGTATTTTCTTCCCGACCCGGGAGGAAAAATTTAATCAGTGGCTGAAAACGCTGCTGCCGGCCCGGGCCTTGCGCGAACCAGAGGACCAGGAACTATTACTGAAACTGAAGATCAAGCCGTATTATTTCACGCGCGAGATCGGTGAAAACAATGTGTCGCTCTTGGCCGCCCGCCTGCTGTTGAAACAAATGGAGCGCGAGGGCCAAAACTACATTGTTTTTTTCACTCCGCAGAACCTGGAATTTATCGAGGAGATTTATAATCAGGAGGCCTTTGCTTACAATCTGCAATACATACAGGACCAGCTCCGGTCACACGACGAGCCGGAAAATTTCAGGTATTATAATTGGTCCGCCCTATATCCCACCCCGGCTTTTTATGATCATTGTCATCTCACGCCCCAGTATAATGAGAAACTGGCGCAGGCCTTGGCGGAATCGGTCCGGGCCGGACACGGGAGGGAAGATGCGGAATAACCGTTGGAATGAAAACCTCAAGGCTGGCCTGCTGGGCTTGGCGTTCTTTTTACTCGTGGTGCTTTTATTCGTGTTCGGGCAGGATCTTTCCTCCTCGCAATTCATTTACGTGGATTTCTAATCGGGACGGGCAAAAGGGGAGAATATTCATTTCAAAGCATGCTAAAATAACCCAGTTTTCCAACAGACCGGACTGACTATGCGTATATTAATGCTCAACCACAATATCATTTGGCGATCGACGTTTTACCGCTGCTTTCATTTTGGCCGCTATTTGGCCAGGCGGGGGCACCAGGTCACGCTGTATACGATTCACCCCCAACGCCGCCTGGGCCTTGAGGAAATCGAAAAGCAGGGCGTGCGCATTGTGCAATTTCCCGATTTGCTGTGGGGAATCGGGCGCACGGGCTGGGACTGGTGGGACACGGCGCACCGGCTGAGGAAGCTCCGCTCGGAATCCTATGATCTGGTGCACGCCTTTGATTCCCGGCCAGTGGTGATTCATCCCGCGCTGGCCCTGCAGCGGCGGGGCGTTCCCCTGGTCATGGACTGGGCGGACTGGTGGGGGCGCGGTGGCGTTATTGACGAACGTCCGAACAAGCTCATCAAGCTGTTTATCGGGGGCCTTGAGACCTGGTACGAGGAGCATTTCCGCACCCGGGCCCAAGGCACCACCGTGATTTCAGACGCACTGCGCGAACGGGCCATTCGCCTGGGTGTTAAGCCGGAAACGATCATCAAGCTGACCGGGGGGGCGGATATCGAGAATTTCCAACCCCGGGATAAACAGCAAGCACGGCGGGTGCTGAACCTGCCCGCGGACGCCAAGGTCATGGGGTTCATGGGTTTTGTGCACTACGATCTGGAGCTGGCGTTGCGGGTTTTTTGCCGGTTGTACGCGCGGGACAAAAACGTACGCTTGCTACTGGTGGGAAAACCCTCGCCGTTGACAAAGCGCCTGGTCCGGGCGGCCGGGGCCGAGGAGGGTTTGCGCGAATTTGGGATCGTGCCTTACGAAAAAATACCGGAGATCATGGCAGCCGCGGACGTCTTCCTGCTGCCGTTCGCGCGAAAACAGGCGAATATCGGGCGCTGGCCCAACAAGGTGGGGGACTACATGGCCATGGGCCGGCCGATCGTCACTTCGCCGGTGGGCGAGATGAGCGGCTTGTTTCAGGCAGAGCCGATCGGCCGTTTGGCGGAGGATAATCCCGAAGCGTTCAGCGAAGCGGTCTGGGATTTGCTGCGGAATCCCGCGCAATGCGAGACCCTCGGGACCACAGCCCGCCGCGTTGCGGAGACCAAGTATTCCTGGGAATTCCTGGCAACGCGGCTGGAGGGATTTTACGAAACCGTCGTCCGGCAGCCCCGTAGCTAAATCGTCCTGACGCCAATCACGAAGGAGCGTTCAAGAGCATGAAGCAACCGAAAATCCTAATCAATGCGCTGGTCCTGGTGGCCTGCGACCTGGCGGCCATGGGCGCCGCCTTCCTGGCCACCTATGCCGTCCGCGTGCGGCTCCCGTATTTCATCCCCATCCAGCCCCTGGCGGAATATATCGCGCCGGTCCTGGTGCTGATGGGGATCAGCGTCGCGATATTTCTGCTGCAGGGCCTCTACCGGGACGTGCGGGACCTCTCCATGCTAGAGGAATACGCCAAGATCATCAAGTCCCTGACCTATGCCTTTCTGTTCGCCCTGGCCCTGACCTTTTTCCTTAAGCTCTACGAGCGATCCCGCGTGCTGGTCGTGATGTTCTGGGCCACGTCCGTCTTATTTCTGCTGGCCGCGCGCTTTGCTTATTATCGGATTTTAAGGCGCCTGCGCGCCCGGGGCTGGGATCCCATGGGCGTGGTGGTGGTCGGGTCGGACAAGAAAATCAAGGCGGTCTGCCAAATGCTCCGGCAATACGCGGTGCTGGGCTACCACGTGGTCTCGACCATCGTGCTGCCCCAGGGCGTATCCCCCCGCTCGCCCCGCTGGTTGCGCAGGCTGGAGAAGGATGTCTTCGTGCGCTATCTCCGGCGGGAAATCCAGGGGGTCATTGTTTCCGACACGGTCAAAAACTACCAGCACGTCCTGGAAGTCAACGAACTCTTCGAAGAACACCAGATCCCGCATCGCAGCGTGACCGAGGCCTTTGACCTGATTGGGCTGCAAACCTCGGCCACCGAGGGTCTGGAAGGCCTGCTCGGACAGTTGGACGAGGGGCAAATCGGTGGGGGCTATAAGGTGTTCAAACGCTTCGTGGATGAAGTGATCGCGCCCACGGTCCTCTTGCTGACCGCGCCCGTGTGGCTGGCCGTCATTGCCCTGATCAAGCTGGATTCCCGGGGGCCGATATTTTTCCGGCAGGAGCGGGTAGGATATCACGGCCGCAAATTTTCCATCTACAAATTCCGGTCCATGCACGTCCACGCGCCCAAGTACGCGAAAACGCCGCGAGGCAAGAACGATCCGCGCATAACCCGCATCGGGCGTTGGCTGCGCAGCACCAGCCTGGATGAACTGCCGCAGCTCATCAATGTCATCAAGGGGGACATGAGCCTGGTCGGGCCGCGGCCGGAAATGCCCTTTCTCGTGGAAAAATACAAGCCCATTTACCGCTACCGCCTGTTAGTCCTGCCGGGACTGACCGGGTTGTGGCAGGTATCGGGCCGGACCGACAAGCCGCTGGAAGAAAACATCAAGTACGACCTCTACTACATCAAGAAACAGTCTTTCCTGCTGGACATGGTGATTTTACTCAGGACCATTCCCGTGGTCCTGTTCGGCCGGGGAGCGTATTGATGGGAGTTTTGCTTCTGGCCATGGCCGTTATTTTGGGGGCGGGATATGTTACGCACCGCCGGCCGTGGTGGGGCCTGGTTTTGGTCGCGCTCTGCCTGCCGTTTGACTTTGCCCTGGAACTGGGCCTAACCGTCTATACCAACGAACTGATCTTACTGGGTATTACCGGTGGCTGGCTGGTGCAGGCTGTCAGGACACGGACCTGGCCTACCCGCTCCCTGCCGGTAGCCAGCGCCGCCGGGCTGTTTCTGCTGGCCCTCCTGCTCTCGGGCCTGAACGCGCACTCCCTGCCGGCCGTGGCCAAGCAAGTCCTCCACTGGCTGGAAATGATTCTGATCATCTGGTTCGCGGTCCAGGCGGCGCCGGATGCGCAAGCCGTCAAACGGATCATCTTCATCTGGCTGGGCGTGGCCGTGGTTATTTCCCTCCTGGGCGTACTGCAATTCATCGCGGGCCCCCAGGCCGGGATGAACGCGGGTCAGGAATTATGGGCCCTTGGCCAGGGGCGGCTCATGCGGGCCTACGGCACCTTCGGCCAGCCCAATCAGTTTGCCGGGTATCTGATCCTGATCATCCCGCTGGCTCTGGTGCTGTGGCCTGAAGCCCGGAACTGGCGGCAGCGGGCGCTCCTGGGCAGTGGAGCGCTGATCTTGCTGCTGGCCCTGGTGTTGTCTTTTTCCCGAGGCGCCTGGGTGGGCCTGGCGCCGGCCGTCGCCGGACTGGCGCTGATCATGGTCAGGAACAAAAAACATTTGCTGATCGGTTTCACGGCCGCGCTCGGCTTGTTGGTTTTGACAGCCAGCCTGCCGCCCCTGAAACCGCTTCGCCAGGCGGTCCTGCAGCGGGTCTCCACGGTGGTTAATCCCGGCCAGGATGATTCCCTGAATTTCAGGCAGGTTTGCCTGCAAACCGCCCTGGCCATGTTCCGCCAGCATCCTGTCATCGGTTTTGGGGCGGGGGAGTATGACCGCAACATCAGGCAATATTTCGATGAAACGTATTACGCCTGGCCCGCCATCAACAAGCATATTCACAGCCTGTATCTGCAAATTCTCATTGAAGCCGGCTTGCTGGGGCTGACCGGTTTTTTGCTGATGCTGGGGTACTACCTTTATGTTCTGGTCCGCGCTTTTTTCCGGCTTTCACCGGGGCTATCCCGATCCCTGCTGCTCGGCATTCTGGCCAGCGCGGCCGCTTTTATGATTCACAATATATTTGACGTGTTGACCGTCTATGCCCGGGGCATGCATTTTGGATTGGCCCTGGGACTGGGACTGGCCTTGGCTCGCCGCGCGTCCTGGACCGAGGCCTGAGCCGTGTCCGATCCGGTGAAATACTCCGTGGTGATCCCAGCCTATAACGAGGAACAGCGTTTGCCGCGAACCCTGGGGAAAATCGCCGGGTTTTTCGAACAGAAATCCGCGTCTTACGAGATCATCGTCGTCAGTGACGGCAGCCGCGACCACACGCTGGACGTGGCGAAAGCCTGGGCCAGCGGGCGGACCGGCATCCGGGTTTTGGCCAACCGAAGCAACCGGGGCAAGGGCGCAAGCGTGCGGCGGGGCGTGGCCGCAGCCCGGGGAAAAATCATTCTCTTTTCCGACGCGGATCTCTCCACGCCCATCGAAGAATTCGAAAAGCTCGAGGCCGCGCTGCAAGGCGGCGCTGAGGCGGCGATTGCCTCGCGGGCCCTCGCCGGTTCCAGCGTCCGAACCCGGCAACCGCTGTATCGCGAAATGATGGGAAAATTATTCAATCTCCTGGCCCGGATACTGGTGCTGCCGGGCATTCACGATACCCAGTGCGGATTCAAGGCCTTCCGGCGGGAGCCGGCGCGCCGGATTTTCCGGGAACTCACAATCCCCGGTTTCGGCTTTGACGTCGAAGCACTGTATCTGGCCAAAAAGCACGGCCTGCGCGTGCGTGAGGTGCCGGTTGTGTGGCATAATGACCTCCAGACCAAGGTATCCCCCCTGCGCGATTCCTTCCGGATGTTCTGCGATCTCTTCCGGATACGCCTGCGGCACGGCCGTAAACCGTCTGGTTCACGGCGCGGACGCCAGGACTCCTGATGTCATTTACCCGGACTTTTGCTAAAAACGTTTTCTTCAAAGGCGGCGGCGAGATCGTAATCCGGCTCCTTTCCTTTGCCTTCATCGTCATGGTGGCGCGCGTCCTGGGGGATGAGGACTTCGGGGTCTTGAATTTCGCCATGTCCTTTGCCCTGTTGTTCGTGGTCGTGGTGGATTTTGGCTTCAATCCCTTGCTGGTCCGGGACGCGGCCCGGGAACCGGGGCGCATTGCCAACCTGTTTTTTAATCTCTTTATCGTCAAGCTTATCCTGGGCCTGCTGTTCCTGCTGGCCGTGACCATTGGGTTGCAGCTGCTGGCGCCCTCGCCGGCCATGCGCCGCGCCGGGTATTGGCTGGCGGCCTTTGTCATGCTGAATTCTTTTACCGAGTTTATTAACGCGGTTTTTCACGCGCACCAGCGCATGCAGTACGAAGCCGCCACGCTCACCCTGCAGAAACTGGGGCTCTTGGTTTTCGGACTGCTGGCCCTGTCCCTGGGACTGGGGGTGTTCGGCGTGGCGGCGGCTTACGTGGCGGCCGGCGCCGTCGGATTACTAGTCGCGGTGGTGGTGCTCTGGCGCGGGAAATTCCTGCTGGGCGAGTGGAAATTCAACCCCGCTATTCTGAAGTACGCCTTCCGGCAGGCGCTGCCGCTGACCCTGACCACCCTGTTCATCAACCTGTACTTCCGCATTGACATGACCCTGCTGGCCAAGTTCCGTCCGGCGGCCGAGGTGGGGTGGTATGGCGCGGCGCACAAATGCATCGAAGTCCTGATGGTCGTGCCCGCGGTCCTGGTGGTGGCCTCTTTCCCCGGATTTTCAAAGTTATATTTCGAGGACCGGGAAAAGCTGACCCGGGCCGCCCGCCAGGTGCTGCGCCTGCTGTTGCTGCTGGGCCTGCCCTTGGCCGGTGGCGCGGCGCTGGTCGGGAGGCCGCTTATGGCGACGGTGTTCGGACCGGATTTCGCTGCCGCGGGCCCGGCCCTGGGCTGGCTGGCCCTGGCCCTGAGTTTTATATTTCTCAATTATGCGCTCTCTTATCTGCTCATTACCGGCGAGAAGCAAGTCGTGAACGCGCTGGTCTCGGGATTGGCCGTCATTGTCAGCGTCAGCGCCAATCTGCTGCTCATTCCCCGCTACGGGTACCTGGGCGCGGCCGGCGCGGCCGTCATCACCGAACTCTTCCTGCTGGCGGCCTACGCCTGGGCCGTACAGCGCTGGCTGTTTCGACTATCCCTCTGGCCGGCCCTGCTGCGAACCGGGCTGGCCGTGTCCGCGATGATGCTGGTGGTATGGCCGCTGCGCGGCCAGTTTCCGCTCATTTCCATTCTGGCCGGCATGGTGGTTTACGCCCTGGCCGCCTGGCTATTCAAGGCCGTGGGCCCGGAAGATCTTAGAATTCTGCGCCGGGTGTTTCAACAGGGGGAACCATGAGCGCCCCACGGCTCTCCGTGATCATACCCACCCACAATCGGAAAGAACTGCTCACCTTGGTTCTGGATTCCTTGGCCCGCCTGCGCGGCCAGGCAGGCGAACTGGAAGTTATCGTGGTGGATGACGGGTCTTGGGACGGCACGGCCGAAGACCTGGACGCGCGCCGGGATTCATTCGCCCTGCAGGTGCTCCGCAACGACAAATCTGCCGGACCGGCCGCGGCCCGGAACCGCGGCGCCCGGGCCGCCCGGGGAGAAATCCTGGGATTTCTGGATTCCGACGTGATCGTGAATCCGGAGTGGTGGGCATCCGCGGCCCCGCATTTCGACGATCCCCAGGTGGCCGGCGTGGAGGGGTTGACCCGGGCGCCTGATCGGTCCCCGTTGCCCACGCCGTTTACGCACGTGGTGGCCAATGCGCGGGGCGGGAATTTTTTAACCTGCAATATATTCTACCGCTCAAGCGTATTTCACGAACTCAAAGGATTCGATGAGCGCTTCCAGCGCGCCAATCGCGAGGATTCGGATTTCGCGTTCAGCGTGCTGGACAGGGGTTTCCGGATCGCGTTTGAACCCCGCGCCGTGGTCGAGCATCCGCTGTTCGAGGGGCGCCGCGGCGTGTACCTGCGCGAAGCCCGCTATGGGTTGCATGAGGCGCTCTTGCGGCGGAAACACCCCGGCCTGTACCGCAGCCGTTTGAAATGGATCGACGGCCGGGCATTTCCGGTTTTCTATTGGGGCGTGTTCTGGGGTCTGCCCTTTATGTTGATCGGGACGGCGGTGAAACTTCCCATATTGGCCGCGCTGGCCGCGGCGGCGTTTTTCCTGGGCCTCGCCGGGTCGGTATACGCGGTCTGCCGCAAGCGCCGGACGCGCCTGGGCGACCTGCTGGTTTTGGCGCCGCAATTTCTGGTCATCCCCTGGCTGCGGCTGTACTGGGTCCTGCGCGGAGAGTGGAAATACCGGAAAGTTAAACCCGAGGTTACAATTAGACGAAAAAAATAATAGTGTCTCTACTAATAATCGTCTCCCCGGCGAAAGCCGGGGTCGTGCGCCAGCAAGCGCAATCAGTCCGAGAGGTGCAAGTCCTCTCCAGGTGAAGTTTCCACACCTGAAGCCGAAGTCAACTGCGTCGTCGTGAGGCGGGGTGGGGAGCA
>JAUXBQ010000168.1 GCA_030619365.1 candidate division FCPU426 bacterium
GCCTGCGTTGTTGTCATTAATGTTGTTAGCTCTGTTTTTTGTGTACTTAGCTTTTCAATTGATTCCTTGCCCGCTTTTTCTTTTTCCTCTATCTTTTCCGTCATACTAATAGCTTTTTCATAAATTCCCTGAATTTCTTTATACTTTTCTTTTATCGCGCTTATTGTTTCCTCTGCATCCCCATTACCTGTTTCAGAATGATTTCCATTTTGATTATGTTCAACATTTTCCGGCATATCAGTGCCTCCTTTGGATCGCTTAGGTTGATACCCGCACTTCTCCAGTCAACAATTTTTGCATAAGACTTTTTTTCGCATTTTGAAATCTAGTTTCTCGTTTTTGGAGTATATGAGTTTCATGATCACATAAAGAAAAATATGCGCTTATCTTTTCTTGCTCATTTAATAATGGTAAAGGAACTCTTATTTTCCCAAATTCCTTCCATCTTAAACTACCTCGCCTATCAACTGACGCATTTGTACTTATACTGAAGATATGACGATAAGTTTCTGTTTTAAATAAAGAATATAAATAATGAGGCCAAACTTTATTAGGATCAGTTTCAAAGATAGTATAAATCGGGCTGACAATACCTATATCAACATGGCTCAACAGCCCAATTGATCCTTCCTCAATGTGATTTGATGGAAACCCAAATTGATTCCGTTTTACCACTTTATAATTTAACGTATTATCGCTATATACTTTCTTCCTAAAATACTCCAACGAATCTACAAATCCTTGATACTTAGAACAGGAAACAACGGTCATCTTTTTATTTGAACTATTTCGAATAGTTATTTCCTTTGCAACTTCAGCTATTCTTGGATGCGTCCAATCATATGGATAATCATAAAAACTTACTTTTTCCCTCTTTACCTTTGATGTAAATCCCATAAACCGCTTGCGACCGGTGAGAAGCTGCTGCATCATACCCTTTTTCAGCCGCTTTTTAGCGTCTATGAGCCTGCGCACCTGCTCAATCGCCCGGTCCCAGGTGGAGAGTATTTCAGCGATTTTCTTTTGTTCGGGGAGAGGAGGGAGGGGAACATTTAATTTTTTTAGACCATTAGAATAAATGTGAACAACCGAATAACCTTGCCCTAATTTTCTTCTGCTTCTAGCAATTAGATTACTATTTAAAGAAAATGATAAATATATACAATTATTTCCTCGAGGTCTAAAAATAATAATATCTCCTCCAGCATAGGCCTCTACATTTTTTATATTCGCTATACATTTACCAATCTCATCTAGAGTTTCACCAGATCCTGCAAAAAGAATGTCGTTTTTCTTAATTTTTTGGCTCGTTTTTGCAGTTTCCTCACTAATGAAGGATTTGAAATCCTTAATAATAAAATCATGTTTTGTATAAATTTCACCATATGTAACACACGGAAATCCGGTTTCAGTTTTCTCGCTGTTAGAAATCCCCTTGCCTTTAAAAAACGAACCAAATAAACCCAGTGGTTTAACTTCCCACCCCTCCGGTATCCACCCCACTTCGGTTTTTTTAAATCCTTTTCGGTTCTCGTTGCGTTGGGTCATTTTAATCTCATTCCTGATTTTCTTTTATCTTGATCATATTAATTTCAATTTTAGCTTATTCGCCATCGTATTTTCATCATCAGACCATTCACCATTCCAATCAATTTTAACTCGAACAACAGGAGAATCTCCAGAAATGGATTTTGCTTGCAAAGTAGCTATAAAAATACATTTTTTAGTTCTTTCGCGATCCTCTGGTTTTAATGTCTTCGGACATAATAAAAACCCTAATTTAAGTTTATTGGGATTGCTTGGTTGCCCCTTTACAACATTGCAAATATCACAATCCAATTCAGGCCCAATAGTTACAGGTTCTGCTTTAGGATACATTGTTTCATCATCTTCATCGCGCCATTTCAAGAGCGCTAAGCCACTTTTCCAAAGCGTTTCGGGTTGTTGGTTTAATTTCAATTCTTCGAGTTTAATAAGGTGAACACGCACTTTTGTTGCAGGGGCTGTCCGGCGTTTATTCGATACACACAGATGATAATATCTAACAGGATTTTCATTTGTTATTAATCCTTTTGGATTATTCAAACTTATTTGAAGACATGGCCGTCTATGCTGAATAAATGCAGCTACCGCGAGAAGTATTGTGCCAGCGGCAACAGCAAAACTTATCCACCAACTCCACCAGTATCTTTTATCTGGATTATTAATTATCCCCTTCGGATTGAAAATGTCTTTTTTTTGGGTTTTATCGAACTGTGTTGAGGACATCTGTTCTTCAGAAGATATTTGAGATACTTTAGGTTGGTTTGCAAATATTTTGTTACCTAAAATTATTCCTGTGGGAATCAAAACAACTGAAACCAGAATAATCAAAACTATTTTCTTAACAATATTCCGAATCTTTTGGTACATAGTCGTCCGTAAAAATATTACTGTTAATAATCCTGCAATGGTCGCAAAGACAATAACCGGCCACTTAGGTTCACCTAGCACGAGGTTTTTTGCATTTTTTAGTAAATAAACGAGAAGAAAGGAGATAGGTACTGCTAGAAAAAAACCTAGTAAAAACTTCAAGACACTTATGGTTACACCCTTGTCAGGTTTGTCTTCATCATCAATGTTTTTACTCATATCCCGAATTTTAGGATCACAATATTCTTCAAAGTCATCATTCCGGGTCAACGCAAAATACTTTCTATTGATAATATGGTCTATATTGTGCTCCCTGTGATAAATGACATAAACAGCTAGGTTCAACAGGATCAAAAGAAATATCAGAAATAACCCCAAATTAGTGTATTTCCACAAATCTGCATCATTCACAATGTAATAGGCATAATATAATGCACCGTTGATTGTCACAGAAATGGCTAAAAACGGAAACGTCCTCTGTCCGGCCATGTTGATACAATTGCTCTGGTGCTGAAGATATAGCTTGTCCATGTCGGATAATTTCTTATTTTTCGTTTCTTGATGTTCAGTATCTTTTTGTTCGCCGCTCATGTCAAATTCACCTCACTTTCACAACACTCGAAATTATGATTTCAGCGCGGGTCATGAAAACTCCATATACGGATTTATGGACATTAATCCTATCAAGAGTGCATCGCATATTGCCCCACACTCATTATCCCTTCCAAATCGGACATTCCTGCCAATTTTCCTTGAACCCTTTGGGTCTAGGGGGACACCTGAAGATTTACCCAATAAGGTTTCCAGACTAGCGAAGCAATTTTGAAGTGATTTAAATTTTCCGTTGATGTTAGAACGTAATTGGCGGGCTTGGCTACTGAACTGTAGACGAAATAAATCCCCCGAAAATGAAAACCCGCCAGACTTGAGCATCATTCCGAAGAATGAGAGGCTTGGCGGGTGTGCTTTAGATATTTTCAAGCCAATAAAGGATTTTGTCCAGGGGTTTTTATGTCCCTTTTCCGCACTGGGTTGCATCATAATCCACCTTATTTATTTTTTCTTCTTATTCTTTGGCTTAAAATCCTGTCCGCGCTTGCACAGGGATAGGTTCAGTAGAAATTCTTTAAAATCAAGCTTTTTGACAAATCCGCTTATTCCCTGTCCAAATTTCCGGCATTTCCCTTATTTTCCAACAAAATATTTGTGTAGCACCAATTCACCTCTATTTGTTTTGTGTAGCACTTTTATCGAAATATGCTACACAAAACATCTTTCGTTGCACACGTGCTACACAACCTTTCTGCCCTCCGCCAAATTGATTAACTCAGCAAATGCAAAAAGCGTGGGCCGGCGGCCGGTTCCTTTCCTAAGTGTGGTTATTATTTTGTTTTCCTCCAAAATTTTAAGTAAGCGCATTGCTGAATGTTTAGGTATTTTTGAGCGCTTTACAAACCTGGTAGTCTGCAAAACGGGCTGATCAAACATGGCATCCAGCGCTTTAATGGCATACTGCGAGTGCGTGCACTCGGTAACTTTATATTTCATTTCTTCGTAAAGTTTGAGAATGGCCTGGGCTTTATCACTGTTTAAACGCGCTTGTTCAATTACGGCACTGAGGAAGAAATCAATCCATTGGTTCCAATCGCGGTCTCTGGACACGGATTTCAATTTTTCGTAATATTCCTCACGGTTTTTCTCAAAATACGCGCTTATATAGAACATTGGACTGCCAAGCATTTCCCGGCTGAAGAGATAGAGCGGCACCAGCATGCGCCCGATTCTGCCGTTGCCATCGAGGAAAGGATGTATTATTTCAAACTGGGCTTTAGCTACCGCCAATTGGACTAAATAATCCCTTTCATCAACATGCAGGTATTTTTCCCAATTATCCAAGTTTTCCATCAGAATGGCCGGAGAAGGCGGCACGAATGTTGCGGTTTCAACGGTGCATCCCGGAGGACCTATGAAATTCTGGACCCGTCTGAAATTGCCCGGATCTCTGCTTTTCCCCCGGACGCTGGTCAGTAATATTTTGTGTATCTCTCTAAAAAGATTCAGGCATACTGGCTTGCCTTTTAAAAACTTAACTGCGTGCCCCATCGCCTTGCGATAGTTCATGATTTCCTGAATATCCGCCAATTTCTCAGGTTCTTTTTGGAGAGACTTTTCTGCTTTATATTCCAAGACTTCCTCAAGCGATGCTTGCGTCCCTTCTATGCGTGAGGAAAGAACCGCTTCTTGAGTAGTCATTGGGGAAAGCAATATTGCAGGATTAACAATGCCGCGCAAAATACCATCGTAACGCGCCAGTTCTGCATTAGCCTGTCCGACCTTGCGAACATGCCTGGGCCAATCAATATTGGATAATGGTAATTTATCCGGAATAAAGGGATTCATCATTCCTCCTCGTTAATAAAATCAAACCAAACCCAATTCTTTTAAATATTTCCCCATTTCCTTCTTGGTTTTCACCAATTCACCCTCAATTTCCTCGATTTCCTTCTGCACAGCCTTGATATCGATATCTTCCTCTTCCTCAAACGTATCCACATACCGGGGAATGTTCAGGTTGAATTCCGCTTCCTTTATCTCGTCCAAAGTAGCCAAATGGGAATATTTCTCGATTTCCTTGAAACCCTTGAAGGTTGTAATAATCTTATTGATATCCTGCTCCCGCAGATGGTTCTGCTTCTTGCCGTCCTCGAATTCCCTACTGGCATCTATGAAGAGAACATGCGAGTCACGCTTGGTTTTTGCTTCTTTCCAGGGTTTACGCGCCTTGTTGAAAACCATGATCGCGGCCGGGATGCCAGTGCCGTAAAAAAGCTGGGCAGGCAGACCAATGACTGTTTCAAGGACATTTTCCTCAATGAATTTTTGACGGATAAGACCCTCGGCCCCGCCTCGAAAAAGCACGCCGTGAGGTACGATAACCCCCACCTTGCCTTTTCCTTCCAGGGCAATCTCGACCATGTGGGTGATGAAGGCGTAATCCCCCCGGCTTTTCGGCGGCACGCCGCGCCAGAACCTGTTGAACCTGTCGTGGCCCGCGTCCTCGTGCCCCCACTTCTCCAGGGAAAAGGGCGGATTGGCAACCACGACATCAAAACGTGTGAGTTCGTCTTTTTCCAGAAGCTTGGGATTGTTTATTGTGTCGCACCATTCAATTCGTGCTGAATCCATGCCGTGCAAGAACATGTTCATGCGGCACAAGGACCAGGTGGAACCGTTGGACTCCTGCCCTGCCAGGAAAAAATTATCGCTCCCCACTTCCTGCCCCACCTTGATCAACAGCGAGCCTGAACCGCAGGCCGGATCGCAAATCCGGTTCCCTGGCTGCGGATCCATCAACTTAGCTAAAAGCAAGGACACTTCCGGCGGTGTATAAAATTCCCCGGCCTTCTTACCCGCGCCGGCCGCAAAGCGGGCAATCAGGTACTCATACACATCACCGATAACGTCCTGCCGTTGGCGCCGTTCTTGTCAAA
>JAUXBQ010000107.1 GCA_030619365.1 candidate division FCPU426 bacterium
AAATGAAAAGTGGTGGGAACATTTATCGCGATTGGAACGGCAATATACAAGAGGCAATTATCAAGGATTATCGTATCGTGTTCTGTTTAGATTATTGAACGCGGCTGATTACGGCGTGCCGCAAAGGCGAGAGCGAGTTTTCATCGTGGGAATTAGATCCGATTTGGGGATTGAGTGGTCTTTCCCCGGCCCAACACATTCACAGGACGCTTTGCTGAAGTCACAATGGGTTGATGGGTCATATTGGGAAAAACATAAAGTGTCTTCGCGAAATCGTCCTCAATTTCCAATACGTAAAAAAGAGCGAATAATGCATTTAAAAAATAATAGAGTGGAGAGTTTAAACAGCAAGCCTTGGTTGACAGTGAGGGATGCCATATCCGATCTTCCCGACCCCCGAAAGAAAGTGAGTTCCGGTATACAAAATCATGAATTTCAAGCTGGAGCAAGAATGTATAAAGGGCATACGGGAAGCCCGCTTGATGAGCCCGCCAAGACATTGAAAGCGGGAGATCACGGCGTGCCCGGTGGAGAAAATATGTTCGTTTACCCGAATGGCGACATAAGGTATTTCACCGTTAGGGAGAGCGCCCGTTTGCAAACCTTTCCGGACGACTTTATATTTCATGGGTCTTGGACTGAATCCATGCGTCAACTAGGAAACGCCGTGCCCGTTACCCTCGCGAATATTGTCGCGACTGATATTTATAAACTATTAGTGATCACAAATGAAAAATAGCAAATCAGGGGATACCCATCCTTATAATCCATTAGAAAAAAAACAGCTGGGTATTAGCGTCGCCGAGGCGTTGCTGGTGAAACCGGCGGTTAGATTGTCACTAGTGAAGTCATTCAAAGGAGCGGGAATATACGCGATATATTATTCTGGTGATTTTCATGCATATCGCCTTTTGGCTAAGGAGAATGCCGGCGATAAACTATCAATACCCATTTATGTTGGAAAAGCCGTCCCGGCGGGCGCGAGGAAGGGTGGTTTTGGATTGGACGCGCCCGCGGGGCAAGTGTTGTTTAAAAGACTAATGGAGCACGCCGAGTCCATTCGCCAAACTTCGAATTTGGATATAAATCATTTTCAATGTCGTTATCTAGTCACGGATGATATTTGGATACCTCTAGGGGAAAATCTTTTAATAGAAATGTTTTCACCTTTATGGAATGTAGTTATCGATGGATTTGGAAATCACGATCCCGGAAGCGGGAGGTACAAACAGCAAAAATCAGCTTGGGATACTTTGCACCCCGGTAGGAAATGGGCGAATAGGCTGAAATTGAATACAAAATCTGAAAAACAAATAAAGGCGGAAGTTACTAGATTTTTAGCTAAACGCACAAAATAAAAGATGTGTTAATAACAATCTGTTTATTTTCCCCTCCGCTATTTCACCCGTAAATCCACCTTTTATATAAAAATGAATTTAACGCGCTTTCTTTATACATAAATAAATGGGACTAGCCCGCCGGCCAATAATGATTGAGTTTAACTCCGGGGCGGTGTAAAATAAAGTCGTTGAATGATTAGCCCGGAGGCAGTTGCATGCGACAATATCTCAACACCCTCGAAGACGAAACCACGCCGCGAACCATCGAGGAATACCTGGGTGCTTTCACGGAAAGCCTGAAACTCATCATGTACCAAAACCCCATTGAGCGCATGGGGCACACGGTCCTTTTGGCCGCCAAAACCGCGCTGCGCTTGAAAACCGCCAATCCCAAGCTCAAGGAGCACGAAATCGCCGGCCGCTTGCAGGCCATTGCCCGGAACATTCGGCTGACCACCATCATCAATGATCTGACCCCGGAAGAAAAACGGATTTTAAAACTCTATCCCCAGAACAAGCATACCCCTTCCGCAAGCCAATCCCCCCCGCAACGCCAGGGGGCGGCCCAACCCGGAGTAAGGGTCATTAAGTCCAAGCCAGGTAAAAAGCGCAAACGTGCCTGAACCCCGGTTCCTGGTACGGCTGTGCTTGCTGGTCTGCCTCGCCACGCCCCTGATATTTACCGGGTGTGGCTCCCGGGGAGATTCCGCCGTACCGGCCTGGGCGAAACGTTCGCTCGCCAGCGGACCCACGGTGCGCGTGCGGCTCTTGCGCAAGTCCTACTTCAGCAGGGTTTATCTGGAGTGGGAGCAGGACGGCATCACGCTCAGCGACGACCAGGGCCATCCCATCCCCCTGCCGGACGGAACCCGCAGAGTCTATCTGAAGATGCGCAAGCAGAAAATCGCCCTGGCCTTCCGGCGGGGAAAGGCTGCGTTCCGGAAAGCCAAGCGCTATTCCGAAGTGTGGCTGAAGGTGCCGGACCGCGAGGTCGGGGTTATCAGCGTGAAGATTCCCGAGCGGCGGGTCTACCGGGATTACGAAGCCCAGTCCCTGCGCCTTTCCATTAAATATGGCCGGATGGCCCTGATCAATTACCTGCCCCTGGAGATGTATATCGCCCGCGTGATTCCCGAGGAGATGGATGCCGAGCATTTCACCCTGGAAGCCCTGAAGGCCCAGGCCGTGGTGGCCCGGACCTGGTCGCTTAAGAACATGGGGCGGCATAAACGGTTTGGCTATGATTTCTGCGACAGTCCCCACTGCCAGGTGTACAAGGGACGCAAGCAGGTTTCCCGCCGGGCGGAAAAAGCCGCGAAAATGACGCTGGGCGAAGTGCTGACCTACCAGGGCCGGCTGGCCGAGGCGTTTTACCACAGCACTTGCGGCGGGAACACGGTTTTTGTCGAAGAGGTCTGGGGAGGGAGGCGCATTGCCCACCTGGCCCGGGTGGAGGACCGGTTTAAATTAGGCAATCGCGCCTACTGCGCGCCGTCGCCCTACGCGCGCTGGCAGTTGCTCACTTCGCTGCGGCGGGTGGAGCGCGCCCTGAAAAAGAAATCCGTGCTCCCGAAAAAAGCGGTATTAAAATCGGTCAAAGTGGATTTCATCAACCGCTCGGGGCGGGTGAAACGAATTCGGCTCGTCACGAACCAAGGGGAGCGGCTGGTGGAATCGGGCGATTTCCGGAAAATCCTGAACCGGGAATTTGGCAAACGGCGTCTGCTTAGTCATTTCTACGAAATCCAGGTGGACGGGCAGCAGTTCCGCGTGCTGGGACGCGGCCTGGGGCATGGCGTGGGCCTGTGTCAGTGGGGCGCGCGAGGCATGGCTCAGCACGGTTTTTCCTATGTTGAAATCCTGCAGCATTATTTCAAAGGCACGCAACTGGGAATGGACGACGGGGATCACTCCACCACGCGGGATTCCGCATCGACCACCCAAAACTCGCAAGCCGGGAAAAAATAATTCTTCTCACCCGGTCCCTGGTCTTCCCGGTCCAACCAACGCCCGTCCTCGTCCAAAACCGCCACCTGCACCTGATATCGGCCCACGGGCAATTCAACGGGCACAGCCAGTTGGTAGTATTCGGAAAAAGCCTGTCGCGGCTTCAGGCGCGTCAACCAGCGGCCGCTTCCCAAACGCCGGGTGGCCCGCCAGGGCCGCGGGACGATTCCGCTGCTCGATGTTTTGGAGCTGTCCGCGGGCGTAACCCAAAAGCGGACCAGGCGCTTATCCGACCAGGGCGGCCGGAGAACCTGCCATTTCAACTCTATTTTTAAAATGGAAAAGCGCGCCCACCGTTTGACCGGCCGCTTAATTTGCGCGGTCAGGAGACGAAGCTCACCGCCCAATTCCCCCAGGAATGTCCGGGCCAGGGACTCGCGCCGGGACGGTTGCGGGGGCAAAGGCTTGCGAATACGGTAGACTGAGAGAACGTGCGCTGCGCCCGGCTGATGCTGCTCTGTCACGGGCGTGTACGCGTCGGACAGATCGAAAGTCTGAAGAAAATAATCCATGGCTGGCGTGGCGGGCAGGGGATTGGTCAGGAGAAAAGCAGGGCGTCCGGCGACGATTTTTTTCGAGAGGTCGTGGTTCCAGTACCGAATGAACGCCAGCCGGTATTGCCGGCGGTGCTTCGGCTGCGCGTCAAGCGTGGATAACAACGAAGGTGGCGCATAGGGCGAAGTTTGCCAGGGCCGGGAGAACGGCTGCAGCGCCAGGTCCGGGCGCAGGTTGGTTCGCATTTGCAGGTAGACGGGGACAAAACTTTGACCAGCCCGGGGAAACACCAAAATGGATTCGGCCGGCAAGGGCTCCATAAACTCCCGCCAGCGGGTCAGGTTGGGCTGGCTGTTGTCCGCGCGGGGAACCACCGCGCGCAGGGCGGGATAGCTGTGCAGAAAAGTGAAAACAGGAACCAGGAGGATGATCAGCAGGGCAAACCAGGACGGTTTCAGGCGCTGCGCCCTGGCCAGTTGGTCATCCGCGTGTCCCAGCGTATGAAAGCAATACTCCAGGCCGGTCAAGCTCCAGTACGCGGCCCCGATCAGCAGGGTAAAAACCGCGGTGGACTCGTGTTCGGGCAGCAGCACCGCCTCGCCGCCCAAGGCCAGCAGAGGCAGCATAGCCAGGGTGATCCGGCTGGCGTTGTCCGCTTCCTGTCCGGGCCGTTCGATCTGTTTAAGAAATAACCGGCGCAGACTAAGGAGCAAGCCCCAAATCACCATAATGAGCGGGAAAAAGGGATAGGTGCGAATGAAGGACAGTAAGGCCCTGCCCAGTTCCGGGAGTGTGGAGCGAAAATCATATCCCAGGAAATACGTGTCAAATCCGTGGGAGACGTAATGGATAAGCCAGGTGACGAGACGGGAAAAGGTCGGCTCCTGGCGCAGGTGCGCGAACGGCGAGAGGAAATCAATGTTCACGAAAGCCGCAGGACTGAGCACTCGCAGCGGCAGATATAAGTAAGGAAGCAGCAAGCCGAGCAGAATACCCGCCAGAATGAACGGATACCAGGAGCCCCGGGCCTGGGCCCGGTGCCGGGGCAAGCCGAGGGCCAGGCCCAAGACCAGCGCGGCAATGGCCCACGGGAGCAGCACAAAATGCTGCGTGCCGGTGGCCGAGCAGACCAGGGCCCAGATAAAAATCCGGGTCCTCGGGTGCTTCCAGCGAAACGGACCGATAATACTCAGGGTCATATAAACGGTAAGGCACAGGAGCAGGGAATGAAACGCCTCGGGCTGGGAGAGCAGGGATGAGGTCCAGAATTTAGTGGACAAAAACAGCAGCAGCGCGGAGGCCAGACTCACCAGCGGCGGGAAGCGTAAACGCCGTCCGGTCAGGTAAACCACCAGGCTGGCCAGTGCGCCGAACAACAGACTGGCAAAATTGATTTTCCAGATTTCCGTGCCCAAGGGAAGCAGCAGGGTCACTAATTTGCAGGCTAGAAAATACAGGGGAAAACCCGGAAACTGGGCAATGCCCAGGGTGGTCACGCTCAGCACCATTTCCGCGTATTCCCCGGACATTAAATCGCTGCTGACCAGAGGCAGGGAAAGCAAGAACGGAAGGAAAAAAGCCAGCAGGACAAACCAAAAGTCGATCTGTGAAAAATACCATTGCGAATTGGAGAAAATTCGACCACGGAGAGAATACAAAGGCGCGCGCTCCATCTTCGGAATAAAGTATATTATACTCACCCTAAAATCGAATCCAAGCTAAAAAGAGTTTAATTTCAAGGGTATTCCATGGAGCATCCCGGGATTCAGCCTGAGGGTTGGGATTTCAGACAGCCGAAGTAATCATATATATAATATGTAAGGCCATCAGGAAAGCGACCGACCAAGGAAGACCCCTGGTTCGCTATTTAATATAGAAGCGCAGCCTTTGATTCAGGTTGACAAGCGTTGAACTCGCTTCTATAATTTCTCCAATCGTATTGAGATTGTTGGTTTTTCTGGCAATTTAATCCGCGGGGTTTCTTCAGACAACAGGGGGGTCCAGATCGCGTGCTCGGTATCCTGGTTTGGTGGCTGCTCATTACCCTGATGGGTGTGGCGGTCTTGCCTATTACTATAAAAACCTTTCAATTTCTGCCTGATCGGGGATATGCCTTCAGTAAACCCCTGGGGCTTCTGATCATCGGTCTGCTCTGCTGGCTGATTGGTTTTGTGAGTTTTTCAAGTTTGACCATTTTTCTCGCGTTCGCGCTGCTGGCCGGGTTATCCTATTGGCTGTGGGTTAAATATCGGGCGGAAATGCGTACCTTTCTGAAGGAAAAACTGGGATACCTGCTGGCAGTCGAACTGTTTTTTGCCGTGCTCTTTCTGTTGTTCATGTTTTTCCGCATGTACAATCCGGATATACTGGGCACCGAGAAGTTCATGGACATGGCTTTTTTAAATTCCATGTCGCGCGGGACTTCGTTCCCGCCCTATGATCCCTGGATGGCCGGCCCGGACCTCTTCATTAGCTATTATTACCTGGGCTATTTGCTGATGAGCATACTCGTGCGCGCTTCCGGCATTGCGCCGGCTATCGGGTTCAATCTCTCGCTGGGCTTGTTGTTCGCACTGGCCGGTGTCAGCACCTTCGGGCTTATATACAACCTGACCCGCCGGCTCTCGCTGGCCTTTGGCGGCTGGTCGTTTATCTACCTGCTGGGGAACCTCGATGGTTTCCGGCAGGTCCTCCTAACCAAATCGATCGGGAATTTTAACTGGTGGACGCCTTCCCGCGTGATTCCCGACACGATTAACGAGTTCCCGTTCTTCTCGTTCCTGCTGGGGGACATGCACCCGCACATGCTGTCCATTCCGTTTGTCATGCTGGCTCTGGGCCTGGCGCTCAATCACCTGAAATCGCCGGACCGGGATCTGTCTTGGCGCGCGCCGGATCAGCTGGGGCGGTATATACTTTGGGGCCTGGTAATCGGCGCCCTGGGATTCATGAATAGCTGGGACCTGCCTACCGCCTTCTTCATCGCCGGCCTGGCTTTTTTCTTTCAGCAATACCGGCAGCGCCCGCGTTTGTCCGCGCTCCCCTGGAAGGAGATCGGCCTGGGCCTGGGCATCATGTTAGTGCTCATGATCGTGCCGTTTCTGCCTTTTTACCTGCATTTTCAGAGCCAGGCCAAGGGGATCGCCTGGACGACCCAGAACACCCGGGTCACGGATTTCCTGCTGGTCTTCGGAACATTTGTTTTTCTAGGGCTGACCTTTGTGGTCACCCGGTATCATCGCTGGTTTCTCTTGGTGCTGGCCGGCCCGGCCAAAACCGTCGCGTTGGCCGGGAAACACCAGCCGGGACGCTTCTGCCCGCAATGCGGAGCCGAGCTCCGGGAAGGTAAACGCATCTGCGGGCATTGCGGATATCAAATCACCGCGCTGTCAGTGCCGGAAGACGCGTCCGTCCCGCTGGCCCGGCCGGCGAGCGAAATGCCGAAGTGGATAACTTCGCTGTTCCTGTTTTTACTGCAGCCCATCACCGCCTGGCGTCAGGGGCAAGGGCGGATGCCGGCCCTCATCGTGAGCGGGGTCCTGCTGGTGGTGGCGGGCGCCATGATCCTGAAGGGCATGGCCTTCGGTTCGGCCGAGAATCCGTTTCCCTATCTCCTGGGTTTTCTCCTGCTGGTCATTTTTACCCTCGGTGTGCTGCTCTTGACCCGTGTGGACCAGCCGGAAACAATATTCATCCTGATGCTGCTATTTACGGCCGGCGGCCTGCTGTTCGGCTGCGAGGTATTGCACATTAACGACACGTTTAGTCCCCCTCTGGACCGGATGAATACGGTTTTTAAATTTTACTACCAAGCCTGGTTCCTGCTGGGCATCGGCGGCGTGGCGGGCGTGGCCTGGTCGTTCCGGCACTCGTTCCGGAACCGTAATGTCCGCGTGGCCTGGCTCGTGCCGTTGGTACTGCTGGTGGCCGCCTCGCTGGTGTACCCGTACGCTTCGGTCCGGATTAAGACCAACCGGTTCACGAACGTGGCCACCCTGGATGGTTCCTATTATTTAAAGAACACCTATCCGGCCGACCGGGAGGGTATTGAGTGGCTGCGGCAGAACGTCCGGGGCAATCCCGTGGTCCTGGAAGCCACGGGCGGCGAGTACACGGATTTTGCCCGCGTCTCCACCTTTACCGGGTTGCCCACCGTGCTGGGCTGGGGCGGTCATGAGTTGCAGTGGCGGGGGAACTATGACGAACCCGGCCAGCGCGTGCCGGACATTGATACGCTGTATGGTTCCCCGGACCCGGAGGCGGCCAAGGCCCTGCTCGCTAAATATGATATTACGTTTGTTTTTGTCGGCACCCTGGAGCGTCAGAAATACTCCGCCACAGCGCTGAACAAGTTCGCGCAATTCATGGACGTGGCGTACGAACACCCGGGCGGCGTGCGGATATACCGCCGTCGCTAACCCGGCCCCGCGCCGGCGCGATCGCCGGCAGGAAGCAAGGAGGATATTGTGAATTGTCCCAACTGCGGAGCGGAAAACCCCGCGGCCAGTTTATTTTGCGACAGCTGCGGCACCAAGCTGGCTAAAAAGGAGAAGGATAAGGAGAAGGAAAAAAAGAGGACGCGGGCAGCCTCCGCCGGGTTAGCACCCGCGAGC
>JAUXBQ010000272.1 GCA_030619365.1 candidate division FCPU426 bacterium
CCAGGCAGCCCTCAAAGGAAACCATGACTTCGTTTTTCTCGTGTTCGTGCTCCCAGCAGTCGGCCGGGCAGCCGTTGATGCAAGGCTTCTTTTGGCAAGCCTGGCACACGGCCTGGTCCTTGACCGAAAGATGGGTCTCCGTGTCCGCGTTGAATGTGACCAGAAACAGTTTGTCCTCGAGTTTCATCGCAGGGTCAAGCCTCCTTGCAACGCGTCGCGGGCCAGGCCGAACAGTCCCCGCCGCTGGCAGACCATTTTCAGAATAGTGGCTTGCATTTCGCGCTTGGTTTTGCCGTCCACGGTGAAAAACGCCGTGCCGGCGTCATTGATCAGCTCCGGATAAACGTTGAAAATTTGGGGATTGCTTTCCAGAAAATGCGACATGTTTTTATATTTCTTCAGGTCCTTCATGACAAAACTGGCATCCAGGGCCTGCCGGTAGGGGGCCAGGCCCGCGGCGGAGAAGTCTTGTTTTTCCTTGGCCTGGATAATGGCCTCGGCGGCCAGCAACCCGGATTTCACGGCCAGATTCGAGCCTTCCCGGTGCAGGCTGTCCACCAGCATGGCGGCGTCGCCCACGGCCACCCAGCCGTGGCCGTGGACCCGGGGCACGGTCCGATAGCCGCCCTCGGGAATCAAATGAGCCAGGTATTCCTCGGTTTTGCCCCCGGCAATCAGCGGTCGGATGCTGGGGTGGGATTTCAGGTCTTCAATCAAGTCATGGGGCTTCAGGTTCAGCCGGGCCAGCTCGGACACCAGCACGCCCACGCCCAGAGAAATACTTTCCTGGTTGGCATATAAGAACCCAATGCCCACCGCGCCTTTGGTCAGGGAGCCAAATAATTCGATCGAAACACCCTGGCCGGGCTCTACGTTGAAACGATCCTCTATTTTCTCGGCCGGCAGTGTGATCACTTCCTTGACCGTGGTGGCGGCCTGGTTGGGCTTGATTTCGGGGTGTACGCCCAAGTCGCGCAAGAGCAGGGAATTCACGCCATCGGCGATCACGACCACGTCGGCCCACAAGTCCCCGTCTTCCAGGTTGGTATGCACCCCAATAACCTTGCCGTTTTCCTGAAGCAGCGACTCCACGGTGGCTTCGGTCAGAAGCATAACGCCGGCCGCCTCGGCTTGTTCGGCCAGCCAGCGGTCAAACTTGGCCCGGAACACGGACCAGCAATTGGGCTTATCGCCCACGAAACGCTGACTGCGCACGCCGCCGCCGGTATGGCCCTGACTGTCCAGCATCCAGTAGCGCTGCTCTACAATGGCCCGTTCCACGGGCGCCTCTTTCCAAAAATACGGCAACAACGTTTCCAGGGGGTGACGGTAAAAAATGCCCCCCATCACGTTTTTGGAGCCAGCAAACGCACCCCGCTCCAGGACCGCGACCTCCAGTCCGGCTTTTGCCAGGCGGATGGCGGCGGCCAGGCCCGAGGGCCCGGCGCCTACGACGATGATATCAAATTTTTCTTCGGCCATTCCAACCTCCACGAGTACCAAACGAATAATTGGGCAACATATTAAGCAATGAAGGAAAAAGAGTCAAGGACTAAGCACGGAGCGCGGTAACCTATCAGTCATGGTACTGACATGACTGATAGGTTACGAAGCATTTGAACCTTAAAAATAGATAATAATATTCAAATGCGGTCAATTTTCAGTTTTCTATTCTCAACGCTTACTTTATCACAATGCGATTTTAGTACTGTAACTAATAGGTTACGGAGAGGGGGGAAGAAAAGGCAAACGGCCTAAGGTTTGGGAGTCATGAATCCGGTGACTAGAAGCGGCTTTTTTCCCCGATTATAAATGGCGTGCCGTGCTTCGCGCGGAACGAAAATCACCTGCGAGGGGAAAGCCAGCACGGATTCCACACCCACGGAAATCACGGCCTCGCCTTCGATAACGGTCAGGTATTCATTGGAAAAAGGATGGGTATGCTCGGTCATGGCCTGACCGGCTTTAAAGCTGTAGAGAAACAGGACTGAATTATCGGAAGTGACGACCATGGATCGGCCGAATCCCTTGGCCTGGAAATTGGCGTGCTGTTTAATATCTTCACTGCGCATAACGTAAGCCTCCCCTGTGATCCCTAGGCGGCCCGTCGCCGGCTGAAAAACCGCGAAAGGGGAAAAAACACCAGATTGGCCAAGGCCAGAATCTCGAGGGTTAGGATCACCGTGCTGGCCAGGGGATACCGGGCCAGCACCATGACACTATAGAACAACACCAGGTAAATGAGGTTCACAATAAGGAGCTGAACCAGATGGAGCGACGGGTTGGACAACACCGCGATGTTCAGGATCCAGAAGATGGCGAACACCACGGCGGCTAAAAGCAGGCCTTGGGCAAACAAAGTAGACTTCCAGTGTTCCGAGCGCTGATACAAAATATCCGAAAGCGACTCTTTCGAGTCCGCCACGGCGTAAAGACGGAAGCCTGATTCGGAAACACGCCACCCCAACAGATGCAGAGGATGTCCGTACCGGTAGGCGCCGGGGTTCTGGGGCGTGATGGGAAGAGAATGCGACAAGACTTCCACGGCGCCGCTCTGGTCCGTAAAAACGGAGGGCGTTAGGACCGGGTGCGTCTCGGGATTGAAGAGCGGGCCCTTATTTTTTTCGTTTTTAGCGTCAAGAATCGGGCCGACCAGGTACAGGTAGGACCGGAAGTTGAGAATGCCCAGGCTCATCAAGTCCCTGGCCTGGCCAGGTTCTTTTTGTACTACCGCATGGGCGTTGATATACTGGCTGGGCTGGGACAACTCGATCATGACTTTGAAGGTCAAAGCAATAAGCAGCAGGGCCAGCACGCCGAGCAGCAGCCTGACCAGCATGGGATAAGGATGCGGTTTGTTCGAGACGGCCATCTGTCCCCTTTCTTGGTACGAGCCTGTGAGAACGACTCATTATAGCGGCTATTATCTGTTCCAGCAAGATTTTTTCCGCTAGCCGGCCGGCCTTTCGAGCGTGGAAGCGCGGGGAGCGAAAGCCCGGCGATTTTTCATATTTTTGGGTTGTCTGGGTTTGAG
>JAUXBQ010000234.1 GCA_030619365.1 candidate division FCPU426 bacterium
AGAGTGGGGAAGTTACTACTTGCCTTCCGCGTCGAACTTCCGCACGAATTCCACCAGGGCGGGCAATTCAATCCTGGCAATTCCCGCCTTTTCATCGGCCGCGCCGTAACTGGCGAGCAGCGTTTGTCCCAGCGGGATCAACCCGGTAATAAACACGCAGGGGATTTTGAACTTGACGGGCATTTCCCAGGGCTGGTCCGCGACCATCAGACGTTCAGGGCAACGGTGCTTGATCCGCGGCAGGGCCTCCGTCTGTTCCTCCAGAATCATAAAGGACTGCGTATATCCGACGACATTATCCTGCTTGCCGTGATAACAAAGCAGCCACTCCCGTTCTGAAATCCGGAGCGGCGGCGCGCTGGCGCCGATGCGGTTTTTTTCCCATGGAAAGCGGGGAGAGGCCAGGAGCGTCTGCGTGTCCTGTTCCCGCCAAATCCCCTCCAGCGTCTCTGACGCACAGAGAAGCATGGAAGGCGGCAGGGTGTCCCGGCAGCCGAGATACGCGGCCGGGGCGAAGGGACGGTGTAAACAAATAAACTGCTCCCGGCCGTTTATCCTCATTTTCTCGGGGAAGAGCATCACGTCCCTGTTTTCGCCGAATTCGGGATTGGTTAAAGGCGTGACGTACTGGAAGGCTTCCGCATAGTTGCCCCGGGCCAGGTGCTCCAGGTTGACTTCGTACAGCACGTTGCCCGTGACATTTTCAGAGGCGGCCCGGCCAAAAGGGTTTTCGGGCGTGTTGATCCAGGCCGGCGCGCATTGCGTGGGATCGTCCTTCAGCCAATAAGGGCCGGGCGGAAGCAGACGGCAGGCCACAATGACGTAATGTTTATCTTCCAGCCGGAACAAGCGGGGATCTTCCACGCAGCCATTGGCGTAGTTCACGACTTTTTGGCCCTCACGGTTGGTGATATAGATTTTATCGATGTCGTATTCCAAACCGGGCGCCAGGGCCGGCCGGGAAAAATCCACCTGCCAGGTGGCGCCGCGGTCCTCGCTGTAGGCATAACCCAGGAAAATCGGATAGGGCAGGGGTTTGCCGGGCAATTGCTTTTGCGGCCAGGGGCCGGTGGCCCGAAACAGCATGTGCAGGCGGCCGCTGTCCGGATCTTCAATGATCGCCGGGTTGAGGACCATTTGCCCGGCCCAGGGCGAGCCGGGTTTCGGCTCGAGCACGAGTTGCTTGGAATGAATGAAATCATAAGCCATGGGCTGCGTTCCTCTGCGCGGGCGAAAATAAAAACATAGACAGCATAGGGAATTTTCACGTTGCCGTCAAGGCCTGGTTTCCGACATGTATTAGCAACATGAAAATGTTCCCTCCAATCTTGTCACCCCCTGGGAGGGGACATCCTTATTTTGGCTTTACAGCAAAGAAAAAAATCTTTAAAATGAATGCTGATTATAATATAATTATAAAAATAAACTTTTTTTGTTGGTAAATTTTATAGGGAGGGTAAAATTATGCGCCACCTAAAGACGGTATTAATGCTGGGCTTTTTATGCTTGTCGGTTCTTCCTGCTTTTTCCATGCCCGCGGGCTGGACCAATGCCCGCCGTCTTACCAATGATGCTAACCAATCACTTTATCCCACGATCACTTGTAATGCGGTCGGCAATTCGGTTTTTGCCGCCTGGGCCGATGATCGCAATGGTTATTGGGAGATTTATTTCATGCGCAGTTTTAATGAAGGGTTAACCTGGTCCCCGGCCTCAAATATTACCAATAACGCAACCGATTCAACCTGCCCTCATCTGCATTGGTATGCCAACACGCTGCTCCTGACCTGGCTGGATTACCGGGGCGGCTCGGCCGACGTTTATGCCATGAAAAGCGCGGATGACGGCACCAACTGGACGGATCTAGCGGGAATGTCCGGGCAAGTGACAAATGTGTCGGGCCGGGGAAATACGGGCGCTTCATTTTCCCGCCCCTTTAGCACTATCAATCCTTTTGGTACGCATATTGTCTGGGCGGACAATTCCTCAGGCAGTTCCAAGGTATATTACCGCAGGGCCGTTGTTGGCCCGGTCGTCAGTATCAAGCCGGATTCAACAGCAGCGACCTTGCCGGCCATTGCAACGTTGAATTATGGAATGTTTCCGGACCCGACGCTTTACATTGTATGGGAGGAAGCACCGGGGGCGAACAGCAGCATTTATTTTGCCATGAGCGCCGACGGCGGCATAACTTGGACTGACGGAAACGGCATGCCGGGGTCCTATGACATCAGTTTTAAATTCAACAGTTGCGCTGCCTGCCAGCCTTATATTTTTGTATCTTCCGATACCGCGGCCGGGGTGGATGTCGGATTCATTGACAACCGCCAGGGCACGGATCAAATTTACTGGGAAGCCGGGCGTACGGATGCGGGCTTAACCATAACCTGGGACAATGGGATGTGGGGTATGGACTTCTGCGCCCAATACCATAACCACAACGGCTGTGGCGCCTGATTGGCTGGCCATGAGCCCCCGCAATGGTTCGGAACAGAGCCTGGTCTGGCATGAAAACCGCGATTTCAACAATGAACTTTACCTATGCACAGGCATGGGCGGCGGATCAATCCCGTTCAGTCCCGAAATCCGCTTAACCTTTGATTCCGCAGATTCCATTTTGCCTGCTATTATCACGAATGATGTATTTGCCGCCATGTGGAACCGTCAGTATTTAGTATGGTCGGATAACCGGGATTCAAATTATGAAATTTATTATAAACGGACCGACACTATTGGCCCGAATTCCATTTCCGATTTATCAGCAAGTACAGGTGGTCCCGGTGAAGTTGATCTGCAATGGACCTCGCCGGCTGATGATATTACCGACCCGGTATGGTTTTATGATATGCGTTATTGCAATACGCAAATGACCACCTTGTGGGAATTCAGGACTAACGGCACTCCTGTTCCGCAGACCATCACGCCCCTGCCTGCCGGGCAGACGGAAGCTTATACTGTAAGCGGCTTGGTGCCGGGCAACCTGTATTATTTTGCCGTTATCTCCGTGGATCAGGCGGGCAACAGTTCCAATGTGTCAAACAGCCCGGGCGCCAATGCCGGTTTGCCCTATACTGCCACGCCGACTTCGACGATTTCCGCCACTTGCACGCCCTCGCCGAGCATCAGTCCGACCCCTTCCGTCAGTCCAACGGCCACCGTTTCCGCGACCAACACCATGAGTCAAACCATCAGCCCAACCGGCACTATTTCCGCCACCAATACCATGAGTCCGACCATCAGCCAGACCAGTACTATTAGCCCGACTGCGACCAACACTCCGACTATTACGATCACTTCAACCATCAGCCCAACAGGCACTATCAGCCCTACCAGCACCCTGACACCGACCTTAACTACTACTCCAACGTATGTTGCGCAGGAAGGCGAAGGATCTTTACAAGCCTATCCCAATCCCGCCACTGACCGGGTTACGTTTAATTATGGCCTGGAAAAAGCGGGCGAGGTTTATTTCGCGATTTATAATATGGCCGGGGAACTGGTGGTCAAAATCAAAGAAAACAAGAGCAGTGGAGGTTCGGCCCGGACCGAATGGGATACGAGCAAAACCCCGTCGGGAATCTACCTGGTCAGGCTGCAGGTTAAATATAATGATGGCACGAGCCGTGAATTCGACATAAAAAAGATCGCCATTGTTAAAAAATAATTTACCAGGCCTCGGCTCAACCAGGAGCAGGGCTCCCTATTACCGCAAATAAATCTTTTTTGCCTTGGTGCGATAACTTTCCCGGCCCTGGGCATTGATGCAGGTAATACATATATAATAAGTCCTTTTGCGTTTCAGGAGTTTACTCGTATAACTAGTCTTGTTTAGCAAGCGGGTATTAACTTTGCGGTATTTACCGCTACCTGTTTTCAGGTATACATGATAACGGAAACTCTGC
>JAUXBQ010000329.1 GCA_030619365.1 candidate division FCPU426 bacterium
GCGGCAATTGATGTACATATGAGAAAAGTGCCTATCGCCACTGAAGTTAAAAAAATCTTTATTTTCATCCTTCTCCCCCCTTATCAGATAGAGTTTTTAAAATTATATTTTTATTTTTTTTTATTAACATAGAATCCGGGCTATCCGTATAAAACGTGGATCCGAGAACCCCCATATCCTGATTACTCGGAATTAAGTTTTAATGGGATATTCTACTCCTGTTTTCACCTAATTTTTCTGATCTTGAATCTGTGGGCACACTTTACGTGCGCAAACATGTAGATCCTGACGTTGCAAATTTAATACCGAAAAACTGGATATCAAATTAAATTTTGAAATGAGATTGTTTGGTAAATATTCCGGTCGGTTATAAAATGGATTAATCAAATTAATTTGGCTAATTCTCTGAAATATGTAATTTATGCCAAAATTATTGGGTAATTCAGGTAACAATTTTGGGGAATTCAGAAAAAAATATTGGGTAATAAATGTAACAAATCTACTGAAAATAGGTAACGATCCAAAATATTATATCCTCTGTATTGGCCTGATGTACGGTTTACCTTTGAAGGTGGCGTCGCCGGAGCCTCTGGATGATGAGAGGGAGCATATTGAAGGCTCCCCCGCGGTCGCGTCGCGGCGAAATTATTAACTAGTGCCACATTAAAAAAGAAGGACAGCCGTGTGTGGTGCAAAATAAGGACCCGCCAGCCATGCAAGGCCCATCCAATTGCCAATCAACGAGACGGACGGGCTCGAGCGGGCAGGCGGCAAAAAATAAAATAAGGAAATATAAGCGCGTATGAATCTTGACAAAATATAATAATCGTATTACAATGTCATTCATTGGGATTCAAAAAACAATAAAATTGACTAAACACCCAATTTGGAGGCCACATGCGTGCCGTTCAAAAAAGCCTGAGAATTCCTCAGGATACTGTAAAAGAAATTGAGCGCCTGGCCGGTGAATCCGGTCGGGATTTTTCTTCCGTTACTAAAGATCTTCTTGCGGAAGCTGTCAGGATACGCCGTTGTCCCGGCATCTTGTTTGCCGATGGAGTCACCGGACGAAGGGCCAGGATTGCAGGAACCGGTCTGGAGGTCCGTGAGATCATAGCTACGTACATCAGTGTTAACCGTGAGTTTAAACGCCTTCAGAAAGCTTACCATTGGTTAACAGAGCAACAGTTGCGGGCGGCAGTAGGATACTATTCGTTATATCCGGCAGAAATTGACCAACAAAATAAACGCAATGAATCGTGGACCAAGGAAACAATATTTCGAGATTATCCTCACCTGAACAGAGGGATTGAGTGAAATTTTATCTGGATGAAGATCTAAGTCCCCAAATTGCCGAGCTGCTAAGGAACAAAGGGCTGGACTGCATTGGTGCCCACGAAACGGGGATGCTGGGGGCATCAGATTTGGAGCAGCTTACATTCGCTTCCTTCCATAAGCGATGTCTGGTCACCAAAAATAGAGATGATTTTGTACGTTTAACCGTCCAGTTCTTTAATGATAACTTACCGCACTTTGGGTTGCTGATCATTCCCAGTACGATTCCGGGCGACAGGTTTTCCCAAATAGCCAAGGCCCTGGCTGCCTACGCTAACGACCATCCCGAAGGTTTACCAAATTACACCGTTGACTTTCTCTCGTCTAACACCTAACAGCGCAGTCCTGATTTAATTTCCGCATTCCAAGGCCTCCAGCTTCTTGGCCTTTTCTCACCATCTCATCTTCCTATCTTCCATTTTTTCCTATCAGCTATGTTTACCCGGCTAAATATTTTGTCAAAATCAGCCTGTCCTATTAAACCTTTTTTACCGTTTAATCGGGGCGAAGCGAATTTAACCGGGGAGCTGGCGCTCCGCACCTCCTGGCATCCAAGCCATCTCGCATTTTTTTGCAGCAACC
>JAUXBQ010000113.1 GCA_030619365.1 candidate division FCPU426 bacterium
AATTCAAAGCCACCTTCTCAGAGGGTTGTTTTTTAATGCTATAAATATACGATAAATTATAACTATTTAGCTATGACGTATATTTCATCAGCATGAAATGAAGCACTAAATCCGAATATCTAAATACTAAACAAATTCAAATATTCGAAATACAAAATTCGAAACGAATGTTTTGGTAATTTGAGCCTTTGAATTTCGATATTGTTTAGAATTTAGTGCTTAGGATTTAGAATTTTTAAATTTAGGAGACGATGATGAAACGATATTTGGTATTCGCGTGGTGTCTTTTTTGCTGCGGTTGCGCCGGGCTGGGGCCGCGGACTGAAGTATTTAATTCCACTGAGGAACAACTGGTCGTGGAGTTTGTACAGTCCATCGGCCGGGCCGGGAGCGGGCCGGGCCAGTTTCTCAGGCCCCGAGGCGTGGCCGTGTCCGCGGGCGAAGCCTTCAGCCGCCTCTACGTGGCGGACACGGGCAACCAGCGGATTCAGGTGCTGGGCGCGGACGGAACGTTTCATTTCCAGTTCGGCCGCTTCGGCCTGGGGCAGAAGCAGTTCAACGAGCCCGTGGACCTCGTTTTCGACGGCGGCCTGCTGTACGCGACGGACCAACTTAATCATCGCGTGCAGGTGTTCGACTGGCGCGGTAATTTTATACGCGAATTTGGCGTGCCGGGCCGGAATCCGGGCGCGTTCAGTCGTCCGGCAGGTTTGGCGACGGACAGCTTCGGCTATGTGTACGTGGCGGATACGGAGAACGACCGGGTGCAGCGATTTGATAGCCAGGGACGCTTCGTGCGCCAGTACGGCGGCTTTGGGATTGGCCCGGGATTTTTCAACCGGCCGGCGGACGTGGCGATCGAACCCGGTGGACAATTCCTGGTGTTGGACACGCGCAACTGCCGCTGGCAGCGTTTGACCGAGCAAGGGGACTTCATCGCAGTATTTGGACAAAAGGGCGGCGGGCCCGGGCAGTTGCTGGAACCCAAGGGCCTGGCCGTTTCCCCGGCCGGGCTGGTCTTCGTGGCTGACACGGGCAACAACCGCGTGGCTGTGTTTGACCCCCGAGGACAATGGGTACGGGAAATCACCGCGCCGGAAATGAAGGAACCGTCCGGATTGGCTTTGGACGCCGCCGGGCATTTGTACGTGGCGGACACGGGGAATAATAGGATACTAAAGTATAAAATAAAAATACTAAATCCGAATATCGAAATACTAAACAAATTCGAATGACAAAAATACGAAATATTAAAAAAGAATTGTCCGCTAAGAACGCGAAGAGACGCACAGTGAAAAAACTTCTTTTTTGGTCATTGCGAGCGAACGAAGAGAGCGTGGCAATCTTTGATTTGCCTTCGGGGTCGAGATTGCTTCGTCGTCCGGCATCGCCCGGACTCCTCGCAATGACGGGAAATGTACATCCTTGATTATAACCGGATGCGTTGTTTGATCGTCTTCGCGACCTTCGCGGAGAAAATGTTTCGGTCATTTGTATATTTGAATTTTGATATTGTTTAGGATTTAGTGCTTAGAATTTAGAATTTTCACGAAAGGGTATTTTAACTGATTACTGATGAATAAAAACACGCTAACATCCCTGCTCTTGTGTTGTTTCTGTCTTCCTGTCATGGCAGAAGGAAGTGCGCTGCCGGGTGATACGACGCTCCTGGAAGCCGTGGGAACCACGCCCGTGGCGGAAACGCAGGAAAAAATTCTTTACACCTACACCATCCGTCCCGGGGATACATTGTGGGACATTGCCAAGTGGGTTTTGAAAGATCCCTTCCAATGGCCGGAAATGCTCAAGTACAACTATATTGAAAACCCGGACCTGATCTTTCCCGGCGACCGGCTCATCGTGCCCAGCCCCGAAGTCCTGGAACGTATCCGCGCGGCGCGAGACGTGCAGGAGATCGCGGACATCCGGCGCGAGGCTGAAATAGGCGCCGCGTTGGTGGAATTGCCCCCGCCTGCCCAAGGCCTGTCGGCCGTGGTTACGCCCCTGGCCGGGGAACTGGTACGCGTGCCCCTGGTGGAGCCGGTGAGCAACACCGTGAGCGCCTCGGATCTGAAAATTACGGGCCGCAAGAGCATCAACTTCCGTTATCGCGAGTACCGTGGCGGGGTCTCGCCCTATTATTTTTCCTCGGGCTACACGCGCCAGGAATCCCTTAACCTGACCCTGTCCGGACAGATAGAAAATACCGTCAAAGTAAACGGCGAATTTTACCAGTCCGACCAGGCGCTGGAAAACAGATACGCCCTCACCCTGGCCACCGAAGAGATGGAACTCTTTCTGGGGGATTTCGCGGCCTCTCTGCCGGATACTGAATTTTTACTTTCAGGCCGCAATCTTTCGGGTGGCCGCTTCCGCGCGGACTTCAAGACCGCGGGTGGCACGGCCCTGGCCGGCGCCTCCAAAGGGCAGGCGAAATACCAACGGTTTTTCGGAAACCGCGCCCAGGGGCCGTACTACCTCAGCCAGGCGTCCGTGGTATTCGAATCCGAGACCGTGCTGGTGAACAAAGTGCCGCAGGAACGCGGCAGTGATTATGCCATTGACTTTATTACCGGCCAGATCACATTTCTCCGCCGCGTTATTGACGACATCACCATGGTCGAAGTGGTGTATGAATCCCGGCAAACGGTATTCGCGCGTAGCCTGTACGCGGGCCGCGTCTGGGGGAGGCCCCTGTCCTGGCTGCGGCTGGCCGGCTCTTTGGTGCGCGAAGAAGACCCGAAAGCATCCGGGATTGTTGACCTGGGCAGCGGCAATACCCTGACCCCGATCGGGCACTGGGTGGCCGGCTCGGACGTGGCGGCCGACATCCCGGGGTTTGGAACCCTGACCGGCGAAGTGGCTTACAGCCGCTTTGCGTCCAACCGCTTGTCAGCGGAAGTTGCCGAGGGTCTGGCCGTGAAGTCGGAAATGTCAGGCAGCCTTGGGCCAATGGGCGCGGCCGGTTATTACCGCCGCACCACTCCGGAATTCCAGCGCGTGGGCGGCGCGCAGCAGGGAAGCGATCTTTTGAATTACGGCGGCCGCCTGGACCTCAAAACCGGCGGGCCCTATACCCTGGCCGGGGCCTATGACTTCAAGGACGTGTTGCTGGAGAGCCTGCGGGAAACCACCACCCAAGTTACCGGCCTGGCCGGCCTGCACTCGCGCGGCTGGCCTACGGCCGCCTATCAATATTTTCAGTTGCAAGTGCAAAACGACGCTCCGCCTCCGGAGCGGCTGGATCACGAAACGCGGCGGCATACGGGTCTGGTGGGATTCAGCCGGGATTATTTCGAGGCGGACGCGCGGGCGGACCTGGAAATCCGGGAAGGCGAGCTGGCTTCACGCGGAACGGCCGAGACCCGCAGCCTAGCCCTGGGCGCGGCCACTAAAAATCTGGGCTGGATCGCGGCCAGCGCGGGCCTGGAACATCAGACCGTGGCCGAGAAAGGCAACAGTCTTACGCCCGAACGGGTCTTTGACGTGACTAAGGCGGACGTGCATGGGTCATTCCATCCGCACGACCGCTACCGCCTGAGCGTGGACAACAACTGGGTGTGGGACGAGGGGTACGGTTCCACGCAGACCCTAGACACCAAGCTGGACGCACGGCCGGTCAATGAAGTGCGGCTGGACGCTAAGTACACGTGGGAAACTCTCCAGAGCCTGATCAGTTCAGTGTACGTGCTCGTGTACACCCAGACCGCATCCGGCCAACTGGAAGTGCTGCCGATCGAAGGCCTGTCTTTGCGTCTCACGCCCAGCCTACGCTGGACCACGCCGGCTGGGCGGCAGGAAACGCTGAATGCGAGCCGCACGGACCTGGGCAGTGTGAAATGGGCCCAGTCCGCGCTCTTGTCCCATGAAGCAGAGGTGCGCCGCGATTTGTACCTGCTGGCCGATTCCACGGACCCGGGCTTGCGCCTCCAGACCGAGCAGGAATCCCGCGCCGCGTCCTATACCCTGAAAGCCGCGGTTTCGCCTGCGTTTTCCGCCCAGGCGGGCGCATCGTACGAGCAATATTACAAATACAACTTTAATGCCGGGTTTAATGACTTTGACCGCTTGCGCGGGCGGCACCGGATATTTTCCTTAAGCGCGCTCTCCTCCCTGGCCGAAGTCCTGCGGCTGGATGGCGCGTATGAATTAGACCTGCGCGTGCAGGACGGCACGAACCCTGAGTCAGTCACGCGCACGGCTTATCCTGTCTCCGAGACCGGCCAAACCACGGCCCAGTATGACCTGCTGAACAGTTACGGCCAATTGCACATTCGGCAGGATACGGCTCGGGCCAAGGCGACCTACCAGTGGACCGGGATTTTTTCGAGTTTCGCGGAAGGGACCTACAACCGCAATGAGGATCTGAACGGACACGAACCAGTCATTCACACGGCCGCGCCGGGCGCGGGCGTAATTCTGCGCTGGGAAAAATTCCGCGCCGAAGTGAGCGCCCGCCTGGCCAAATCCTGGGGCGGGGTGAGCACGCACCAGGAAAATTATATGGTTACGTTGAACTACAATCCCCTCAGCCTGCTCTCCTTGTCCCTACGCGGCCAGCATACCAAAACCCTGGATCCGGACTCGCTGGCCACGGAAGTGGACCTGAACTGCAGTGTGCAGTTTTAAATAAAAATCCTAAATCCGAATATCTAAATACTAAACAAATTCAAATCACCGAAATTCAAAAAGATTGTGCGCGAAGAACGCGAAGAGATGCTGAGGAAATAAATTCGAAATCCTAATCTCTAAATCCTAAACAAATCCTAATGACCGAAAAAAGAAATTCGAAACACATGTTTTGGGCATTGGGAAATTTGAATTTTGATATTGTTTAGGATTTCGTGCTTGGAATTTAGGATTTTCATTTATTTGCCTATTATCTCCTCGCAAGTTGACAGTCCGGGAAAATCCAGCTAAAATAACCTGATTCATTACGTCCTGAAACGCGCTGCTTATTGGGCGGGTCAAATACGTGTTCTCAGCAGGGGGGCATATGAGGCGCTTATGCGGAGCAAGCAGGAGCTGGGAAGCCAAGAGCCGGTGCGGCGTGATTACGCTTGTTTTTGCTGTATTTTACGCCTGGGCCTGTTGTCCGGTCCAGGCAGCCGGCGTCTCCGCGGAGAAGGTCACGGGCGCGGCCAAAGTCACGTCCAAGTCAGAGTCCAAACCCACGCCCGAAGTCAAGCAATCCGGGCCCCAGGCGAAGAAGAAAAAGGCCGCCTCCTCTGTGGGGAAGAAAAAACAGGCCGCTAAATCCAAGCGAAAAAAAGCTTCCCCACGGGGCCCGCGGGGGTCTAAAGATATAAACCAGCCGGTTAAACGGCTTTGGGATTTTCAATCTCCGAAAATTAAAAAGATCCCGTCTTTTTGGGAACCCATATCCGGCAAGTGGCAGCTTGCCAAGGAACCGGAACATCCCGGCAACCGGGTGTTGAGACAGACCGCGGTGAAGCGTAATTTTCAGTATTTGCTCAGCCGGGAGAAGTACGCCAATTTCGAATTTTCCGCGCGCATGCGCGTGGACAGTTTTGAACGGAAAACCAGGAACTGGCAGTTGGGTCTTATTTTTCGGCGGGCCAATCCGGACTATTACTACAAGTTCAGGATCACGGCCGCCAACCTGGCGCTTCTGCGCTGCTCCCCGGGAAGCCTGGAGGTCTTGCCGCACAGCCAGGGGAGCACGCGGGTGGCATCCGCCACCGGACGTCAGGGCAAGGAAAACGAGCGCATGCTGATGATTCTTCCAAACGCCGTCAAGCCGGATGAATGGGTTAAGCTGAGCGTGGCGTGTTACGGCGAACGGATCATCGTCAAGCTCAACCAAAGGGAAATCCGGATGGTGTTTGATTCCGCCGTGGGCAGCGGCCGTTTGGGGATTTACAGTTACAAGACCCAGGCCTTTTTCGACGACTTCCGCCTGTATTATTTACCCGTGCCCCGGCTGGACCAGGGGCTGCGCCTGAACCGTAAAACATTTTCGCCGGTGAAGGAAAGAGAAGTCCTGGTTTATTTTCTGAATCCCCGGGCCGGGAACGCGGAAGTGCGGGTGTTGGGCCCGGACCGGAAACTGTTTAATATCCTGACCAAGGGCTGGCACGGCCCGGAGGTGAGTTCCGTGGCCTGGGACGGCCGGGGCCTGCTGGGCGAACCGGCCCGGGCCGGACGCTATACGATTGAGGTTGAGGCCGGCGGCAATACCGCGCAGGTTTTCATTCGCGTTAAGCAGCCTTCCGGTTCGCCCCGAAAACCGCGCCGGAATTAGAGAAAATAAAGAACCACTGCTGTCCAAATAAATAAAAAATGTTTTCAAAAAGTTTGAAAACAAAAGCATAATCCACAGATTACACGGATTTTAAGGATTAGGTTTAAAAAAAAATCTTAAAGCAAAGACTTTAAACTTTTATTAAATCTGTGTAATCTGTGTAATCTGTGGATAGGGTTTTTATTTTATTTGGACACACGTGATAAAGAATATATAAAGGAGCCGTAACCATGAAACCACGACACCGGACCACGCTACTCTTGGGCATACTCCTGCTCAGCGGCTGGTGGGGGATGGGCCGGGCGGCCCAGGATGATTCGATTATCCGGACTTACCAGCGCGCCATTTCCGCGAATCCGAACGACGTGATCGCGCATTTCAACCTGGGCTTGGCGTTCTACAAACTCGACAAGCTGAATGAGGCCAGGGAGACACTGGAGAAATGCATCCGGATCAACCGGGGAGACCGCGAGCCGCACAAACAGGTGGACGGGCCGGCCAATCAGCTTTTAGGCATTATTTACTATTCCCACGAACGGAATGACCGGAGGGCCATCGAGGCCTTCCGGCGGAGTTTGCGGCTGCTCCCCAATGATCCGGATACTTACTACGCGCTGGGTCTGGCCTCGTTGCGGAGCCGGAAGTTTAACAGCGCGGTGAAGGCTTTTGACCAGGCCATTGCCAACGGCCGGACCCAGGACGCCGAAGTGTACTACCAGCGCGGACGGGCCCAGATGGAAATGAAAAGGGAAAAAGAGGTCGCGGCCAGTTATCAGAAAGCCCTGGAACTCAACCCGGATTTCCAGCCCGCCCTGGAAGCCCTGGGACTCATTTACCACCGCCGGAAAAACGTCGCCCAGGCGATCGAGGTTCTGGAGCGGTTGGCCAAGTTGGATCCCATGAATTTCAACGCCAATTACATGCTGGGCCTGAATTATTACAAACAGAAAAAATTCCCGGAGATGGTGGCGGCGTATAACCGGGCGATCACGGTGAAGCCGGACTTGGCGGATGCGCATTACAACCTTGGCATGGCCTATTTTCATCAAACCCGGTACGATCTGGCCATCGCAGCCCTGAAAAAAGCCGTAACCTTGAATCCCAAGGATTCCGAGGCCTTTAACCTCCTGGGACAGGCGCAAACCGCGGCGGTGGACACGTATCTGCAATCCGGCGGTGTGTTCATCGCGCAGGAACTGTACTCCCAGGCGATCGGGGCTTTTCAAAAAGTGCTCGCCATTGATCCCGGTCATCACAAAGCCAAGGTGCTGCTGGCGGACACGGAGCAAAGACTGCGCGAGGAATTGTCCGCGCATCTGGCCCTGGCCAAGCAGTTTTTCGACGAGGGACAGTGGGAGAACGCGTTCAATGAATACGAGTACGCGGCCCGTCTGGACCCGGATTCCCGGGAAGCGCAGGCCGGCATGCGCAAAATGCAGAATAAAATCAGCACCCTGCTGACCAGCCAGATCAGGAAGGGGAAAGAGCAGGAGCGGGCGGGCAACTACGGGGAGGCGAAGCGGCACTACGGAATCGCGCTCGAAATAAAACCCGGATACGCCCAAGCCGTGCTGGCCCTGGAGAAACTGGAAGACGGCCTGCGGGTGAAGATGCGGACCCACTACTATAAGGGCAAAAAATACGCGGGCCAGGACAATATTACGCAGGCTATAAAGCATTACCGGCTGGTCAAGGTCTATGCCGGTGTATTCGACGATGAAAAGTGGTTAAACCAAGCGGCGTATGGCTTGGGCCAAGTAAATGACAAAAAGGAACGGCGGATCAAGAGCCTGTTGGCGGCCGGCAAGCGCGCTTATAAAAACGATAGAGTGGAAGCCACCAAGGCCTTCAACCAGGTCCTGGCCCTGGATTCGGGGAACCGGGAGGCCAACAAATACA
>JAUXBQ010000062.1 GCA_030619365.1 candidate division FCPU426 bacterium
GAGACTGGATACCGGCTTTCGCCGGTATGACGATCAAAAACAGTGAAATTTGCGTTATGACACAGTCTCAGAGGAGAGGAATATTTAGTAAATCAAAAATCGGCCTTTCCGCAACAGAAACTATCAACTCTCGCAAATTTCGACTAAATGCTCAGATTTCTCATGCCGCGCCGGGAAGCAGCGCCTCCAGCCGGGTTTTCATTTCCTCCGTGGACAGGCGCTCGGCCAGGATCACTTTCCGCCGTGCCTGTTCCCCCTTGACAATGCTCAGCCTTGACACTGGCACGCCCAGGCCTCGGGCCATAAAGCGCAGACACTCCCGGTTGGCCGCACCGGCTTCCGGTTTTTTCGAGACTTTCAATTTCAGCGCACCGTCCCAAACGCCGGCAACCGCGGTCCGGCCCGCCCCGGGCTGCACCTTCACCTCACAGGTGGCGCCTCTTCGCGCGGCCCGGACGTTCAGCACCATGCGGTTATCCCAGCGGGGGACGATGAAGCATGCCCCAATAGATCATGGCCCTGAAAATAAAGGTTTTTATCAGCACCAGCAGCAAGATGGCGAGCCAGGGCGCAAAGTCTGTCCGGCGGTAAACCGTGGGCACGGTCCGCCGCAGCAGGTTCACCGGCGGATTGGCCACTCCGGCGAACCATTGGCGCACAAGACCGGGTTCCTTTTGCTTGGACTGAAACCAACTCCACACCAGGTCGATCAGAATCAGAACAATCCAAACCGTGGCCAGCAGGTCTCCCAGCCAGCCGGTGGTGATAAAGAAGGCCGCCATGCGCTTAGTCCCCGTCCCTTTCCGCGCTGAGTTTCTGGCCACGGTCCCGGGCCGCCCGCAGGGCGCGGGAAAACACTTGGTCAAAATCCGCCTTGGCCAGCATATCCAGGGCCGCCTGGGTGGTACCGCCGGGAGAGGTCACGGCCGTGCGCAGCGAGGCCGGCGTTTCTCCACTCTCCCTGAGCATGCGGGCCGCGCCCCAGACCGTTTGCAGGGCCAGTTTTTCCGCAGCTTCGATGGGCAGGCCCATATCAACGCCCCCCGCTGTCATCATTTCACATAATTTGAACACATAGGCCGGTCCGGACCCGGAGAGCGCGGTGACCGCGTTCATCAGTGACTCTTCCACGCGCACGGTAATGCCGACCGCGTCAAAAATAAGATGGGTGAGCAGGCTTTCGGTCTCCCCGGCGAACTGGCCCAGGCAAAAGCCCGTGGCCCCGGAGAGCAGCCGGGCCGGAGTGTTCGGCATGACGCGGACGACCTTGATTTGCTTTCGAAGTTTTTTTTCGATAAACCGGGTGGAAATGCCGGCGGCCATGGAGATCAGCACGTGCTGTTGGTCCTGGAGAGCCGGGCGGATATCTTTAAGCACCTCGGCTACGTTTGGGGGTTTCACGGCCAGCACCAGCACCGGACACGCTCGGACCAGTTCCACGTTTCCGGTAAAAATAGCCAGACCGAAGGTTTTGGCCATATGGGCCAGTCGGATCTCGTTGACGTCCGAGACAGCCAGCTTGTCCGGCGTGCAGACGCCCGTTTCCAATAGCCCGCGGATGAGGGCTTCGGCCATGTTTCCGGCGCCTAAAAAACCGACTGCCTGCTGAATCAAGCGCTCCTCCTCAATTCCCGGGAATGGAAAATACCGGTGCCCACGCGCACCAGGTTGGCCCCTTCTTCAATCGCCACTTCAAAGTCATGCGTCATGCCCATGGACAGGATGCCCCAATGCTCCCCGGCCAGGGGGCGGCATTTCTCGAAAAGCGAGGACAAATCACGAAAAAAAGGCCGGGTCAACTCCGGTTCCGGCACAAAAGGCGCCATGGACATCAGCCCGCGCAGCCGCAAATTCTTTTTCGTGCGCACCAGCCTGACCAGTTCTTCGGTCTTTTCGCGGGAGATCCCGAATTTGTTCTCTTCCTCGCTGATGTTGACTTCCACCAGGACATCCAAATGACGATCCAGCCGCATGGCCTCCCGGCTCAGCGCTTCGGCGACTTTTTCCGAATCAATGGATTGTACCAGGTCAAAGATCGCTGCGGCAGTTCTGGCCTTGTTGGTTTGTAAATGACCGATCATGTGCCATGTCACGGCCGGCCCGATCTGACTGAATTTTTGCTTGGCTTCCTGGACTTTGTTCTCTCCCAGAAAGCGAATCCCGGCCCGGATGGCGACCCGAATATCCTCCACCGAAACGTCTTTGGTTACTGCCAACAGAGTGATTTCCCGCTTGGATTTCCCAGCCCGGCTAGCAGCGTCGGAAATCCTTTTTTGAATATCCTGAATGTTTTTAGTGATGATCTGTTCGCGATTCTGCATATTGCTATGCATTATACGGTTAACTTTCATATTTACAATAAAAATTGATTTTTTTAATTAATTTTTTGGAACTTCAGGCTCAACCCGGAAGAAAAACGCTGTTTTTAAAGGTTTTTATCAAATAACCACATTATCCCTTTTGGCATAATGATTTTCAGACCCAATGTAGGGGCGTTTAATTAAACGCCCCTACTTAAAAAATTACATCTTTTGCTGCAGTTGGATGACGGCCAGCATGCGCCCGGTCTCCCCTTGCCGGCGATATGAAAAATATTGCCGAGCCTGGGACGCGGTGCACTCGTCCACGACCGTGATGTTTGTACGGGGAACACCGAGCATTGCCAGCTGATGTAGCGCGGCTAGCCCCAGATGATACCGGGCCCTCGATTTCCCGCGCGCTGGCAGGAGTGCTGGCGCGCAAATCCGCTGCAAGCGCGTGAGGGTCTCTCCGGAGATGGTAAAAGCCGTGGGCCCGATGCCCGGCCCGATCGCGATTCTTAATTTGGCGGGCAAAATCCGGAAATCACGGGCCAGCTTGGACACCGCGCGCTTCAGAATACCCGCCACCAGTCCACGCCAACCGACGTGGATCGCGGCTGCCAGGGGACGGGACTCCGCAGTAATCAGCACGGGCAGGCAATCCGCCACGGTAATGGCCAAAGGCATCCCGGGAACCGTGGTGATTAGGCCGTCCGTGGCGGAAAAAGCATCATCCAGGCGCTTCCAGCCCCGGCCCGCGTCCTGCCGGGCCGCCACCCGGATCCGCGATCCGTGCGCCTGTTTTCCCAGCACGGGCAACAGCGGCCCGAAATGCCGGAGTTTAAGCAAGCGGGCGCGGTTTTCCCTGATTTTTTCCGGCTGATCCCCGGTATTCAGCCCCAGATTGAGACTGCGATAAGGTCCCCGGCTGACTCCGCCCTTACGCAGCATAAACCAGACCCGGGCGCCCCAGCGCGGGAAAGCCGGAATGGTCCAATACTCCAGTCCGTGCTCCCTGCGAAGTTGGCTGTGCTGGATCATTTAATTGCTATCTAAAATGAGCGGAGGATCCTGGCCTCCCAGTAATTCTTTTTTCACGAAATGTTCGGGGTTTTTAGGCCCCCCGACCGGAAGCTGCACGTGAAAAGTGGACCCTTTTCCCTTCTGGCTCTCCACCCAGGCCCGGCCTTCATGCAATTCCGCCAATTCCTTGACAATCGCCAAGCCCAGGCCCACGCCCGCGGACTCCCGGGTCAGGGAGCGTTCGGTTTGCTGAAATTTCCGGAATATTTTTTCCTGTTCCCAGGGAGAGATGCCCACTCCGCTGTCGATGATGCGAATGGTCATCACGCGTTCATCCACCGCCAGCTGCACCCGGATGGTCCCCTTGGCAGGGGTAAACTTGATGGCATTGGAGAGCAAGTTATCCAGAATTTGCTTAATACGGCCCGGATCCCCGATGATGGAGGGAGATTCAGCCGGCAGCTCGTTCTGCAGGGTCAGCTCCCTTTTCGCGGCCATTTCCCTGAACTCTTCCAGGCTCACGCGGATCAAGCCCAGTAGATCTACTGATTCGATTTCCAGCTTCATCTGCCCATACTCCAGGCGGGAAAGGTCCAGCAGGTTGCTGATCAGCATGTTCAGATGGTCGGCGTTGTTTCTGGCCATGAGGAGATATCTTTTAAACCGCTCGGCGGATAGCCGGTCTCCGTCCGAGAGCAGCAGGTTGAGGGCGCCCTTGATAATGGTCAGCGGCGTGCGCAGTTCGTGCGAAGTGAGGGAAAGAAAATAGGATTTCATCTCGTCGAGTTCCTTCAGCTGGGCGACCAGGTCCTCCAGCTCCATGGTGCGCGCCGTGACCTTCTCCCCCAGGTTCTGCGTCAGTTCGGTCCTTTCCTTCAGCAATTCCTCCAACAGCCGGTTGTTCCGGCGCAATTGCCGGTTCTGGCTCTCGATTAGTTCGTATTCCCGGTATAATTCCAGCTTGATTTGCTCCATCAGCAATAGGTTGAAACTGAAAAGTTTGCGCAGGCGACGCCACCAATTCGGCGCCTGCGACCATTTCAGGTGATAAATGCAACTGGCAGCACCATAGGTGGTGCCGGCGAAATGAAACGTTTCGTCGGGCGAGAACGGCCCCAGGTCTTCGTCCCGGCCGCTGGCAAGCTGCTCGCGCCAAAGCCGGTCTTGTTTCAGATGAAAGCGGTAGCCCCGAATCGGCCCTTTTTCCCAGATGGGAACGGCACATTGCGTTTCGCGAATTCTCGCCCGCTTCACTTGCAGCCGGTTCAGGAGGGCCCGGTACAATCCCCGGGTGAAGTGGCAAGTGCTGGGATGGGTTTTTTTCAGTTCGGTCTTTTCCACCTCGGCGTGGTGGGGAGAAACCTTTCTGATCGCGAGATGGATAGAGGTGTTGAACAGGCTCGCGTACTGGGCACTAGCCTGGATGGCGTGCTGGGGATCGTGGTCCAGCAGCCGGATTAGGATTCCGATGATTCCCAGACACCCTAAATCGGGCGATTCACGGCCGATATCGAAAAGGATATCTTCCTTTTTGAAAATGTCCAGGACCCGCTCGTAGAGCATATCCCGGGTTTCGGCGGAAATCCAATTGTGCTCATTGGTTAATTCCTGCTCGCTCAGGCCTTCCAATAATTGCGGCAACGCCTGCGGGCGATATTTCCGCACGTACTCGATGATGGTACAGCTAGTCCGGCAATTCACTTCCCGGTGCATGGTTATCCCTTTCCCTTATAATCCAAACCGGCCGAGCGCCGAGAAAAATGAGGAAAGCCGCATCATGCCGCCCATCAGCATTACGCTGCCAATGGCAATCAGCAGTACGCCGGCCGCCACTTCAATCCAGCGCAAATACTTCCGGAATCGCTGCATCAGAAGCAGGAAACGCTCCATGGCCAGGGCGGCCAGCAGGAACGGCAGTCCCAGTCCCAGGGAGTATATGCCCAGGAGCAGCATGCCCTGGGTCACGGTCTCGCGCGCGCCGGCCATGGCCAGAATGCCCGCCAACAGTGGCCCCACGCAGGGCGACCAGCCAAAGGCAAAAGCCGCGCCGATAAAATACACGCCCGCCAGACCCAGCTGGCGTCCGGCGCGCATATGGAAGCGTTTTTCATAGAGCAAAAACGGGATTTTCAGCACGCCGGTCAGGTGAATCCCCAGCACGATCAGAAGCACCCCGGCCACGCGTCCGAGCCAAAACGCGTGCTCGGCCAGCCAGCGTCCCACCAGCGTGGCGGAGGCGCCCAGCAGCACGAACACGGTCGAAAATCCCAGCACGAAGAACAGGGCGGACCACAAGACCCGGCGGCGCACTGCCCCGCCCGGGGCTTGGCGCATTTCCTCCAGGCTGACGCCGGCCAGGAAGGACAAGTAGGCCGGGACCAGGGGCAGCACGCAGGGAGACAAAAACGAAATGATCCCCGCGAGAAAAGCGCTGCCTATGGAAACCGGTTCAGTCATGGGATGCCTTTTCCGTTCCCTGGACAGTCGCGCGATCCGGGAGAAAAACGATAAAACGGCTGCCCTGGTCCACTGCGCTCTCCACCTCCAGGCGTCCTTGGTGCATCTCGACGATTCTTTTTGCAATAGTCAGGCCCAGGCCCGCGCCGCCCTTTTTTCGCGTCAGCGCGCTCTCGGCCTGAAAAAAGCGGTCGAACACTTTTTTCAGAACATCCGGCGTCATGCCGATGCCCGTATCCGCCACGGCCAGCTCATACTCACCTTGCTCCGGGTGATGCCGCGCGAACAGCGTGATCGTGCCCGGCTCCTCGGAAAATTTAATGGCGTTCACGATCAGATTGGTCAGCGCCCGCTCCAGTTGCTCCGGATCCGCCTCCAGGGGCGGCAACTGGGGGGGCAGGTCCAGGACCAGCGCCTGACCCTTGTTTTGCAGCTGCGGGCCCAGATCGGTGCTGATCTCCTCCAGCAGCTCCTGGATGTTAATTGACTCGTAATGCAGCGAGAGCGTGCCCGAATCCAGTTTCTGCATGGCCAGCAGGTCTTCGATCATGTGCGCGAGCTTCTGCCCGTTTTCCAGGGAGATCTTGATATACCGGTTCAATTTTTCCTTATCGAATTTTTCCAGCGCCAGATTGGCGTAACTGAGAAACCCGATGATCGAGGTCAGGGGCGTGCGCAATTCATGCGAGATGGTCGCGATGAACTCGCTTTTGATCCGGTCCACTTCCTTCAATTTTTCGACATCGTCCTTCACCTGCTCGTACAGCCAGGCGTTTTCGATGGCCCAACCGGCTTGCACGCCGATGGCCATGAAAATGTCCCATTCCTCGTCCACGACTTCCCGTTTGATTTCGGAAAACAGGGTCATGACCCCCTGCACCGTGCCCTTGGCGCGCAGGGGAACCGCCACCACCAGCCGGATCCCGGCCGCCTCCATTTCCGGCAGATCGGGTTCCGCCACCTGGAGAAAGCCGTTGCTGGCCGCCAGCCCGATGATGCCCTCGCCTTTTTTGATCTCTCGCAGCCGGGTCAGGAGCGGCTCCGGTATGTTCATCTGCGCGCGCATGGTCAACACGTCGTGTTCCGCGAAGGGAGAAATAATCCCCATGTTAAAGCCGGTGAGTTCCAGGACCAGCCGGAGAATGTTGTTGAGCAGGGTCTCCAGTTCCAGAGACTGGCTGGCCACCATGGACACGTGGTTCAAGACCAGCAGGGATTGGGAAAGCACTTCCAGTTCATTCGTGCGCTGCCGGACCTTGTCCTCCAGCCGCTCGTTGGCCTCGCGCAGAGCCAGCTCGAGCCGGATTTCCCTGCTCATGTCCTTGAAAATTGTCATACTGCCTATATAGCCTCCGGTCTGCCCTTCATCCGGCAGTAAGGAAACGGACATGAGAATCTCGGCGATCTCGCCGTTTTTCCGGCGGAGCCGGGAGCGGATGTTGCGGAAACTGCCCTGCACCGGGAGGCTGTCGATCAATTCCAGGTAATTATGGGGTTCCACGAAGAGAAAATCGATAGGGCGCCCCATGACTTCCTCAATCCGGTACCCGGTCAGTTCTTCCGCGATTTTATTGAAGGTGTTCACTTTCTTGGAATTGTCCAGGCCCCAGATGGCGTCCGGCGAATTGGAGAGCAGGTTGGTCAGGTACTGGCTGATGCGCAGGAGCTCCTGGCGGGCCATTTCCAGGTCGCGGTTCTTGCGCTCCAGTTCGATATTCGTATCCGTGAGCAGCACGTCGCGCTTGAGGAGCATTTTCGTGATATGGTCGAGCTCCTCGTAGGCCTGTTTCAGGTCACCGGCCGGTTTTAAGAAAGGATTCTGGCTCATGTCTCCCTATCCCAGTGTCAGGATTACCAACGTCTCATTATGAAAACAGGAGGCCGAGGGATCGGTTCCCTCCAGCGGGGCAATCTCGCCATAGGCGTAAAACCCAACCAGGGGAACCTCGGATCCTATAATGTCCCGGACCAACTTGATTTCCTGCCCGGCCCGCAAACCAAACACCCGCCGCCGCGCTATGCCATTAAAGAGAATGGCCAGCTTGGGAGTCCGGCCCCGCATCTGTGAAAGAGCTTCCATGGCCGCAATTCGCGCCGCTTGCATGGCGCTTTCCACGCTGCCGATCATGAGCCGCACGTCAACGCCTGTGGGCAACTCGGCGGTAAATTGGATGGTACCGTCTTTTTCAACCGCGATCGGCGCCCGCAGTAGAAATTCGTCCGATTCGGGAACCGTCAGTCCCAAGGGATAGTATACCGCCAGGCGGGCCATGGGTTCATTGCGCATGCGCTGGCAAAATTCCCCGAAATACTCATCATACAATTGTATGGCCGGGCGATCGTTGATTTCGCAGAGACGGTTGCCGCAAGAGCGGGTCACGCGGACCGGAAGACCCACGGGTTCCCAGCCGTGGCGCACGCCCACGCCGAAATGAAAATCGCCCCGCACTTTCGCTCCCACCAGGGTGTCCGTGAGCACGCGCGTACCGCTGAACTGCAAGGTATTCCGGAACTGTCCGTCATCCGCGGCCGCGGCGCCGATTACGGGAAGCTTGGCGGCCAGGTGGTCGCGCACGCCCTGGAGCACGGCCGCCCCGTCGCCGGCCAGTCCGTCGCTCAGCATGAAAAGCAGGTCCCCGGGGGCGGAACTGAATTTTTGCGCCAGAATTTTCCCGGCGCCGTAGGAATCCTCGGACAGCTTTCCGCCCACAGCGACTTCGGCGCTCACGCCGGACATCACCAAGAGGGCCACGGACCCCTCGTCCGGCCCCTGGGAATAGATTTCACCGGCCGTGGTGCAACCCAGCATCGGTGTATCGGGAAATTCCTTCCGGATGCAGGCCAGAACCACAGCATGATTATACACCCGGCTGGCAAAAACCATGAGCAAATCCGGTTTCGCGCCGGCGTACTCCTGGCGGCAGGTGTCCACGGCCTGCCGGGCGGCTGCCTCGGCTGTCCGGGCTTTTCCTTTCCCGATCGCGAATGTAAAGGACAAGGTTTGGTTCCCCCTACTCATTCCTGTCTTAACAGGCTCAGGAGTTCGCTCTCTACTTTTTCACGGTTTCGCAAACCTTCCAGTTTTTTCACCAGCCGGCCCTGGCGGGATATGATAAACAAGGTCGGCAGACCCTGCAGGCCCAGGGATTTTCCCAGGACCGCATTCGGCAGGTGGGCGTAAGTCAGGCTGATTTTGCGCTTTTGCAGATAAAGTTCAAAGGCCTGGGTTTCGGCGTCCAAGACTAAAAATGTCAGGACCAGTCCTGAATTCTCATATTGCTGGCGCAAGGTATTCAGCCAGGGCAACATCTCCCCGCAGGGTTTACACCAGCTGGCGCTGAAAAACAAGGCCACGACTCTTCCCAGGTCGGTCTCTGAGGATTGCCATTCTCCGTTGGCTTGGTAAAACCCATAGTCCAGGCAATCGGCCTTGAGCCGTAAAAAGGGTTGGGTCCCGGCCACGGGCGACGTGGCGGCGGCCGGGGCTTGTTCCGTGGTTTTGGTTCGTACGTCGACCATGCCCAGGGCAATGACCAACAAAAAGCCGGCAGCCAGGCCCCGCCAGAGCAGACCGGTTTTCATGCTTTACCGCTCCGCCGAAGCTGGTAATGCCAGGTTAAGCGGAGCCCCTCCAGGGTGAGATGCGGCCGAAAATATTTAATTTCGCGGCAGTGCGGGAGGACCAGCGGAGCCAGCCCGCCGGTGGCCACGACTTTGGCGTTCGCTCCCAATTCTTTTTTAATTTTTTTAACCAAGTGATTAATGGCGCCGGCGGCGCCCAGGAATATTCCGGCTTGCAGGCTCTTTTCCGTGGTCCGGCCCAGGGCCTGAACAGAGGGCGTAAGTTCGACCCGCGGCAGGAGCGAAGTGCCCCGCGCCAGGGCGTCCGCGGAGAGGCTAAGCCCCGGCATAATGGCGCCGCCCCGGTAAACACGCCGCGCGTTTACCGCGTCAATGGTAATGGCCGTGCCGAAATCCACGATTATGACCGGCGTTCCGAATTCTTCCCCGGCGGCCACGGCGTTCATCAAACGGTCCGGCCCGACGTCCCCGGGGGGGTGATATCCGTTTTTAACTGGCAGTGACATTTCCGGCGAAATATTCAGCAGGGCCAGGCCGAAAGACTCGCGAACCGCGGTGGTGATCCCGTTGTCCAGTTCCGGCACCACGCTGGACAATACCGCGCCCTCCCAGTCCTCGTTGGCCTGCCCGTTCTTAAGCAGTCCGGAGAGCAGCAGTCCCAGTTCATCGGACGTGGCTCGCCGGTTGGTGGCCAGCCGAAACTCCCTGGTCAACCGCGTTCCCTGGAAAACACCCACGCAAATGTGCGTGTTGCCGACATCAATGGTTATCAGCATGCTCTAGGCCTCTCCCCCGCGGCGCGTTCCGGTTTTGTCAACACGCGATTGATTTCTCCGCTGCGCAGCGTCTTGACCTCGCCATTCTTCAGGCGCAAGCGCAGCGCGCCGTTTTCATCCACGCCCATAACCCGGCCGCTCCAGACTTGGCCGTCGGGCTGCGCTACCCGCACCCGCGCCCCGTTCCGGTCCGCGTGTTGCCGCCAGGCGTCCAGCACGGGACGCGAGCCCTGCGACAAAGTCTTGGCGTACAAGCGGTCGGTTTCGTGCAGTATGCGTCGCAGGAGTACCAGACGCCCGACCGGCCGTCCAACCAATTTAGCCAACGACCGCGCCGGATAGCTTCGAGCGCGCGCGGGCGCCGAATTCACGTTAATACCCACGCCGCAAACCGCGAACGCGATCCGGTCGGCCTGGGCCTGCATCTCGGTAAGAATGCCCGCCACCTTGGCGTTTTCAATCATGATATCGTTGGGCCACTTAATATAAACCGCGAGTCCGGTTTCCCGGTGAATGGCGGCGGCCACGGCCGCTGCCATCATCAGTGTCAGCCGGGAAGCCTGTTCCGCGGCCCAGGGCGGCCGGAATATCAACGAGAACAACAGATTACAGCGCGCCGGGGAGAGCCACTCCCGCTCGCGCCGTCCCCGGCCCCGCGTCTGATGCTCGGCCGCCACCAAGGTGCCTTCGGGCAGGCCGTCGGCCGCCAATTGCAGGGCGCGGTCATTGGTCGAGGTCGTGGACTCGTAGCAAAATATTTTCCTGCCCAGGCGCTTGGTCCTCAGGCCGTTCGCGATTTCGTCGGGCAATAGACGGTCCGGCGCCCGGAGCAAGCAATATCCCACGTGTGGGACCGCCTCGATGACATAGCCCGCGGCTCTCAACTGGTGAATGTGTTTCCAGACCGCGGTGCGGGAGACCGCCAGCCGTCGCGAAAGCTCCTCCCCGGAAATATATTCTCCCGGCTTTTTCCGTAACCAGGTCAACACCTTGCCGGCCGCGGGCATCGTTTCACTCCACTTCCAGGTGCAGGGGCAGCCAGGAGGCCGAGTGGGTAATGGCCCCCACGCTGATCCGGTCCGCGCCGAGCCGGGCCGCGCGCCGGGTCGCGCGTATATCCAGGCCGCCGGAAACTTCGCAGCGAGCTTGGCCGCGTGCCAGGCGCAGGGCCTGGCGCAAGCGCGCGCCGGATAAATTGTCCAGCAGAATGATATCCGCCCGCTCAATCAGCGCCGCCCGGACTTGCCGTAAATTTTCAGCCTCCACCATGACCGGAAAACGGCGTCCCCACCTGCGCCGGACCCGGCGCACGGCTTCGCCGAGCGATCCGCCCGCCAGGGCGATATGGTTGTCCTTGATCAGGACCGCGTCATACAGGCCGGCGCGGTGATTGTCGCCACCGCCCGCGCGCACCGCGTACTTCACCAGCAGCCGCAGGCCCGGGGGCGTTTTGCGCGTGTCCAGAATCCGGGCGCGCGTCCCGCGCGCGGCAGCCACAAAGGAAGCCGTGCGCGTGGCAATGCCCGAGCAGAGCCCCAGAAAATTAAGCGCCACCCGCTCCCCGGAGAGCAGCGGGGCGGCCGGCCCGGACAGCCGCAGCACGGCTTCTCCTTTGCGAACACGGTCGCCGTCTTTTTTCAAAACACGAAGTTTGATTCGCGGATCCAGGCGACGGAAGACCTCACGCACAGCCGGTAGCCCGGCCACAATACCACTGGCTTGCACGCTGATGCGGGCCCGGACTTTGTCCCGGGGACGCGCGATCGCCTGCGTGGTAATGTCGCCCGGGCCGAGATCTTCGGCCAGGGCCCGGCGCACCAGGTCTGACCAGACCCGGCGCGGC
>JAUXBQ010000243.1 GCA_030619365.1 candidate division FCPU426 bacterium
CATCGTTTCTACGGCTTTCAATTCACAAATAATCGATTCCTCAACCAAAACATCCAAGCGCAGGCCTTCATCAAATTTCATCTCGTCATATACCACTGGGATTTCAACTTGCCGTTTGTAGTTCAAACCGCGTTTTGTCAACTCATGACAAAAACATGTTTCATAGATTTTTTCCAGCAATCCAGGACCGAGATTTTTATGTACTGTAAAAGCTGCATCAACAATGTGTTTTGCTATAGAGTCTTCTATTTCAGATACGGGTTTATGCCCTTCATTTTTTTTGGTGTCTTCGTGTCTTGGTGGCAACATCATTTATTCCTTTTATTTTTTTATAAAGTAAAGCACCTGCTCCACCGCGGCTTCCACGTCGGTGATGGTCTGCCGCACCCGGGACACGTAATAGTTGTAGAAAATAACCGCGGGAATGGCCACGATCAGCCCGGCGGCCGTGGCCACCAGCGCTTCGGCGATCCCGGCCGCCACCACATTGGGACCTCCGGAACCGGACACTGACAGCGACTGAAAGGCCTTGATAATCCCGATCACCGTGCCCAGCAGGCCGATAAAAGGGGCCGTATTGCCCAGGGTCCCCAAGACCCCCAAAAACCGCTCCAATTGGACCTCTTCCTTCTTAATCAGGGCGGAGAGCAGGTTGGTCAGGCTCTCCAGGGACTCCTTGGAATGCTCAATGGTGGCATAGACCACCCGCGCCATGGGCCCGCGGTGCTTTTCGCAGTAGACCAAGGCCGCGGGAATGTCTTTTTTCTGGATCATGGGTTTCAAGGCGTTAATGAATTTTTCGGTATTGGGAAGGTTCAGCAGGTAATAGATTCCCCGTTCAAGAATAAAAATAACCGAAATGACCGAACAGACTAACAGCACCATCAGCGTCGGACTGGATAAGAATAAAGGCAACCATTGGACATCCTGCATGATTTTCTCTCCTTAGTGGATTACACCCGGCTGGCGTATCATCGCCGCCGATATACCGCTGGGAAATACAGATATTTTTAACTTAAATAGCCAAATAACTCAATGTTTAAATACCTACGCCTCCAAATTATAACCAAGAAGGCACAAAGAAAAAGCAGCCACTAAGACACCAAGACACTAAGGAAAATATAATTTTTTCATAAAACCCTAAATTCTTTAATCTTTTCTTTCTTCGTGTCTTCGTGTCTTGGTGGCTAAAAGCACATGGGGCCTTAGTGGCAAATTACTTTTAAATCTTTCTTGGTGTCTTCGTGTCTTGGTGGCATATTACCGCATCCGGTAAGCCATGATATAGAATACGGCCTGGCTGGATTGGGCAACCTTTTTTATCCGGATTTTTTTCAACCGCATGTTTTCCTTGGCGAAATAAGCCTGCAAAGCCCGGGCGCGTTCCGCGGTCAGATCCAGGTCCGGCCCCGCGCATTCGATATCCAGGAGCACGGCGTCGTGTTGACTGACCAACTGCGACAATTCCCGCATGATCCGCTTACCCTGACGTGAAAAACGCGCGCGCCTTTTGGTGAAGACCTGATTTTGGGTCGCGCCGGCTTTAAGATACTTCGGCGCTTGCCAAATAAACTGGTTCAGATCCAGCTTTTTCTGCGGCAGGCTGACCCGGGCGCCGTAATAATCCTCCAGCGTAATTTCAGGAATATAGCCGCGCCCCACTTCCACGGGAAGGTTTTCCCGGTCGCGGCCGTTCCAATAAAAAGCGGTCGGCGGATGCCCGGCCCCGGAAAACGTTTTGACCACTTCCCCGCCGGGATCATGCAAACTGACCGACCACCGGACTATATTCAAACGCTTGCGGTCCAACCGGCCGACCACAAACACGATCGATTGCTTAAAGTGATTCAGCCAGGGCGTGAAAACCTTGTGCGAGAGCAGGGGCACGGGATCGATCTCCTGATACAAAAAACGCGGTTCCTGGGGCAGTTTCAGCGTCCGGTTTTTTTTGGCCAGCGTGTCCAGCAGGAATTGTACATTCAGTTGCTCCGCGAACACGGTCCGCTCGACCTGGATGGCCGCCCGAATCTTGCCCGCGGCCACAAACGCTTTGGCCGTGGCGGTCACTTGCGCGGATGCGCCCCCGGCCACTGCCAGGAGCGGCAACCATACCATTATTTTCATCCAACCCGTTCTGCTCATGGCTTTCCCTGGTCCGCCTGAATAATGCGTTTCAACAGTTTTATCCGTTTCTTCGCCGCCTTACGCCATTTGGCCTCCGGGGTGGTCTTGGCCAGGCGGCGGTAGACGGTGAGCGCCGTGGGCCAGTCTTTCCGGCCTTCGTACAGCGAAGCCAGTTCCACCAGGGCCATGGAATATTCCGTGGTTTTTTCCAATCCGCCGTCCATGACCTTTTTCAACATCGTCTCGTAGGCATCCGGATTATCCTGCTCTTTGTAAAATCCCGCCAGCCCGAGCCGGGTTTTTTGCAGCAAGGCCGGGTCCTGCCGGGCTTCCATCAGGTTCAGGGCGGCTGCCACCCCCGGCTGGTTGCGCTGCAGCGCGTTCATCATGACGATCCGCGAGAGGCTGACGGACGTATTGGCGTCCTGGGGGTAATTTTTCGCCAATTTTTCGTAATAAACCAAGGCTTGTTCCGGCAACTGTATTTTTTCATACGCGATGGCGGCATTGTACCAGGCCCGGGGCTGGTACTCCCGCAAGTCGTAATTCTCGGCGCAGGCCACAAAGTGTTCGGCGGCTTCGGCATAGCGTTCCAACTGAAATTCGCCGGAAGCCAGGCGGAACATCATTTCCGGGGCCAGCTCGTGTTGGGGGTAATTAGTGACAAAAGAGTGGGCCTGCAGCACTGCTTCCAGTGTATGGCCCAATTGTTCCTGGCAGACGGCAATATAATACTGCGCGCTGGGGGTACGGGGGCTTTTGGTATAGGTGAGTACAAACTTCAGGAAGGCGGACAGGCTTTCCTCGTACCGGGCCTTGGCATAATAAGCCTCGCCGATACGATAGTGAATATCTTCGGCCAGGCTGCTCTTGGGAAACTTTTCAATGTATTCCAGAAAAGCCGGAATGGTGTCCATCTGATCCGTGATCCGGTAGGACGCCGCTTCTATACCGCTTTGGGCTTCCCCGGCTTCGGTCGTGTCCGGATGGTCCTGGATAATGGCGGTGAAGCGGCGAATCGCGGCTTCGTCTTTTTGCTGATTGTAAAAGGTGTTGGCAATACGCAGCCGGAAAGCCTTGCTGTCCGGCGAGTCCGGATGTTTCGCCAGCAGCTTCTGGTACACCCGGCGCGCGTCCTGGTTTTCACCCGCCTGAAAGTAGGTGTCCGCCATCCAGAACATGGCTTGCCGGCTCTCCGGGGCCTCGGGATATTTTTTGACCAGGGTTTTCCAGGTCTCCACCGCGTCGAGGTAGGATTTATTCAAATAGTGGGCCCAGCCGACCTGGAAATAGACCTCGGGAACGGCCGGATGCCGCGGAGCCCCCAGGAGCCATTTTTCATACGCCGCGATGGCCTGGCCGTAGTCTTGCAGATTAAAAGCGGCATGCGCCCGCAGCAGGGATATTTCCGTGGCCACGGGCTTCGGAACTTTCTGCAAGGCCAACAACTGCGTGCTTTCGGAACGGGTTTTGTTAAATTCCTTGAGCTGAAAACTGCACCAGGTCAGTCCCGCATGCACATTGACTTCCAGCCGTCCGTAGGGATAGAGCGCGAGCGCACTCTGGTAGTACTGACGGGCCAGCAGCAGGTTGTTTTCACGATAATACGCGTCGGCCACCAGCAAACGGGTCCAGGC
>JAUXBQ010000257.1 GCA_030619365.1 candidate division FCPU426 bacterium
ATTTCCTTCTCAATCTGCTTCAATTCCCCTCCTCCTTCTTCAAACGAACTTCCGAAATCCACCGCCTCCCTGGATGCTTTCGCTTCCTTAAGTTTTTCCCAATACCCGATATTTTGTTCGATGATGTCCGGCAAGCGCCGGCCCTTCTATTTCATCAACGACATAGAATCCCGCCTCTTCTATCAAGCGGTATGGATATATCCCGTGAAGAATGCCTGAAGCGTGGGTAAAATCGATAATCATTCGATGAAAGAAATCTTTGGGAAACTCTCCGAATTCCACTGAAATGTATCTGCCGTTTGGCTTAAGCACCCGATGTATTTCGTGCAAACTTCTCTGCTTTTCCTGGTAATCCAAATGGTGAAACATCAAGCTGGTAAACACTACGTCAAATTCATGGTGGTTGTATGGTAACTCCTGGGAACTTCCGACCTCATAGTGAATTTTGAAGCCCTTTTGTTCTGCTTTCCTTTTAGCTATTCCCAGCATTTTGGGGGATATATCTATGGCCCGAATAGAACCCCGGTCCAGGATTTTGGCAATCATCAAATCAAAAGTGCCGGTCCCACAGGCTATATCCAGAACCTTTTCATGTCCTTTTAAATCCGCCAATTCCAGAAGCTTTTTTCTGAATTCCTCCTCGGCCAGAGTTAATCTGAGTAGAGGATCATAAAGACCGGCACCGATATCGAGTAATTTGGTAATAAGATGCTTATATTTCATTTTCATCTTCTTCATTCTTCATATTCTTGGGTTAGTCCCCATTCAGGTATTAGTTTTTTGATGCCTCTGGAAATTTATACCCCGCAATCTTACTTGTTTCAAATACACCCTTGGATTCTTCAAACAGTACTTTTTTGACCGCCTTGATTCATATGAAATATCGTAGGGAACAGGCTACTTGTCCTGCGGATGCAGGATGCCTGTTCCCTACTACGTTTTTTTGCGCGTCAATACCCAGATGAAAAACGGCCCGCCTAAGAGGGCCGTGATAATCCCCACGGGCAGTTCGGCCGGCGCGAGTATGAGCCGGGCCAGGACATCGCACACCGGGAGGAAGGTCGCGCCCAGGAACAAGACCGCCCAAGTCAGGCGACGGTGATCCGGCCCCAGCAGCAGGCGCGCCACGTGCGGGACCATGAGGCCGATAAACGCCACCGGTCCGGCCAACGCCACTACGGATCCCACCATGAGCCCCACCCCGGATAAAATCAGTAATTTCACCCGCGGTACGTCCAGACCGCGCGCTTGTGACAACTCCTCGCCCGTGGACAGCAGGTTCAATTCAAATCCGTGAAACATGATAATGACCAGGCCTACAAGGGCCAGGGGCAGGGATTGCAGAAGGTCGCGATACCCGACCACTTCCAGGCCGCCCATCAGCCAGCGCAGAATACGCAGGCTGTGCGCCTGGTCAGACAGGTACTGGAGCAGGAGAATAAGACTGGAAAAGAAAATGCCAATGGCCACGCCGGCCAGCAAAAGTGTTTCCGCGGCCATGTTGTCCTTCAGCCAGGCCAGACCATAAATAAACAGCAGGGCGGCCGCTGCGCCTAAAAAAGAAAACAGCGTTTGTCCGCTTAGTCCCAACACGGATACGGACCAGCCGGTCCAGATATACAGGCTGGCGCCCAGACTGGCGCCGGAGGCGGTCCCCAGTGTAAACGGCGTGGCCAGGGGATTGCGAAACAAGGCCTGCACGGCCAGCCCGGCCAGCGCCAGCACCGCGCCGGTCAGCATGCCGGCCAGTACCCGGGGCAAACGCAGCACCCAAAACAGAGTGGCGCTGGAGCTCCCCGGATCGCCGAAAACCTCGTGGGGCCGAAGCATCTCCGCCCCAATGAAGGGCAGCACCAGCAGGCTCAGCAGCCAAACCAGGGGCAGGCTGAGAAACCAGAGCGTGCGTGTTTTCATGTTTTGCCCTTTCCCGCATCAGGCAACACGATCATGTGTCCGTTGTCAGGATGCCGGGCGAGCAAGAACCGTTTGCCGTATATATTTTCCAGCACCGGGGCCTGCATCAGCGCCTCGGGCGTGCCAAGAAAAACCACGCGGCCGTCCCTGAGTCCCAGAATCCGGTCATGCCCCAGGGCGGCCCGGTTGACGTCATGCGTCACTTCCAGCAGGGTCATCCGCGTTTGCGAGTGAATGGTCTCGAGCAACTGATGGATTTGCTCCTGCTGAAAAGGATCCAGAAAGGCCGTGGGCTCATCCAGCAGCAGCAGTCGCGGCTCCTGGGCCAGGGCGGCGGCAATGAGTACTTTTTGCTGTTCGCCGCCTGACAGCGTACCCAGGTCCCGCAGGGCAAAATCCTGCATACGGGTGAGTTCCAGGGCCCGGTCCACGGCAGCGTCATCTTTCCGGCTGATGCTGGTAAACGGGGAGAGATGGGGATACCGCCCCATGAGCACAAATTCCCGGACCGTGAAATGATCCTGCCGGGCCATGGCCTGGGGCACGTAGGCAATCCAGCGTCCCAGGGCTTTCCGGGAGTATTCTGCCAGCGGTTTTTGATCCAAGCGGACGCTTCCGGCCCGGGGCTTGAGCAGGCGGCAGATCAGCTTAAACAAGGTCGTTTTGCCCGCGCCGTTGGGGCCGACAATGGCAAACCGTTCCCCGGCTTGAATCTGGAAATCCACCTGGTCCAGCAGCAGTTTGTCCCCCACGGCATAGGTGAGCGCTTTGGCTTCCAGAATCATTTTTCTCCGGGCTCCTCGCGCAGTATCCGGCGTAAATCCTGGAGTAACAAGAGTAACCGGGGGCCCGGTCGAACCGTATGGCTGCCGGTGAGTATGAAGACCCTGGGCTGGCTTCCGGCCGCCAGCCCGGGCAGGCGGGCCCAATCCTCGCGCAGGCTGTCCAGGGAGCGCGCAAGCTGGTCCGGCTCGGGAATCAACTCTATAATGATATCCGGGTGCAGGGAGAGAAGTCCTTCGACCGAGAGTTTGGGGTATTTGGGCACGGGTTGCGTATACGCGTTCCGGCCCCCGGCCAGGACGATGAGTTCATCATAGAACTCTCCCCGGCCGGCGACATACACTTCTTGGGGAATTTTAGCGTCATAGTCGCGGCCGATCACCAGCAGCACCCGCTTGGGGTCCGGGAAAGGCGCGGTTGATTTGGCCTCTATTATGACTTGCCGGAACTGTTCGGCCAGGGCCACGCCCTGGGCCTCGGTTTGGCAAATGGCCCCCAACTGGAGACACGTACTCATGATGCCAATCAGGGAATGCATATCCACGGTGAGAGTCGATATATTGAGTTGTTGGTAGCGGGGCCGGAGTTCCCGGTGTTCAGGGTAAATGATCACGAGATCCGGACGCAGGCTGATTATTCTTTCGAAATTCGGATCATAATACCCGCCCACTTTGGGCAGCTTGGAGGCCGCGTCCGGGTAATCGCAAAACTCTGTCACGCCCTTGTCCTTTTTCCCGGG
>JAUXBQ010000035.1 GCA_030619365.1 candidate division FCPU426 bacterium
GGGCCTGAAAATTATTTCCTGGGGCTTTATCGTGATCGGCATGCTGTTTTTCGGGTTGGCGCTCCTGGTTTTGGGATTGTCGCTGTTCAGCCGCACGCTGCCTATCCGGGCGCTGCTGACCGGGACCGTGGCGCCCAGCCTGGATTCAATTCCCGGCATCCGGGCAGCCTTCAATTGGCTGGCCGTAATCAGCATGGTCCTCGCGGCTGGCGTCACACTCCTGGGCGTGGGCCTGCTTAATTGCGTGGCCGTGGCCAGGCGGGTGGTCCTGGTTTTTTCCTGGCTGGAGATCGTGGCGGCAATACTGGGCTGGATGATAGTCCTGCTTTTGGGCCAGGGTTTCTGGGACGTGCCGCTCCTGGCCGTCTTTTTCATTTGGTACTTCACCCGCCCGGACGTCAAACGCCAATTCGAGAAAGTGTTATAGATGGTGCTGGCCGGTTGGCGCTCGCTCCCGCTGAAAAGTTTCCTGCCCGTGTGCTCCCTCGCCTTATCCTTGGTATGCGCCTGGCTGGCAGCCGGCGCCTTGACCGTGAAAGCAGAATATGATCCGCGGCTGGCGGTGTGGGTCAGGCTGGGCGACCTGGAGAACGGTCTGGCCTCCCTGGAACCACACGTGGATAAGATTTCCCGGGTTCTGGTCTCAGATCATTGCATTCACCGCCAGGGGCTCCGCCTGGATTATCGCGTATCCGGCGGGGAAGCCAAGGCGCGCATGGCAGTGTCCTGGTGCCGGTCCCGGAACCTGCCGGTGCTAATGGGCTTGGGGAATTATGGCGGTGGGTTTTCACACTCAAAGATTATTGTCCGTATGCTCTCCAGTTCCAACCGCCGTGCCCGCCACATCCGGTACATCCGGCGCGCGGTCCGCGATCTGAATTATGACGGTGTGGACCTGGACTACGAAAATCTCCCGGCCGCCAGCCGGTACACCTTCACCGTTTTTGTGCGAGAACTGGGCACGGCCCTGGCGGCAGACGGCAAACAATTGGATGTCACCGTGCCACCGAAGTTTTCCTCACCTGGCTGGCCCAACACACGGGCCTATGACTGGCAGGCCCTGCCCGGGCTGGTCACCCATTTTAATGTCATGTGTTATGACTGGTTTATCCGCAGCGGTCCGCCTGGACCCATCATCCCGCTGGGCGTGACCGAGAAGGTTATTGCCTTCGCGGAACAGTGTCCCCACCCGGAACGCTTCTGGATCGGGCACCCGGCTTATGGCAATGACTGGGTAAGGGGTAGAGGACGGTCCTGGCGCGGCCGCTACGCGGGCAGCCGGGACTTACAGGTCCGGGCGTCCGAACATCAGGCCACGATCCGTCACCAGAGTCCGGCGGTGGGTGGGTTCCGAACCGGCCCCTTTGCCCACTACGAATACCAGGCGGACGATGGCCGGCATTATGTCTGGTACGGAGATCAGCACAGTTTGGCAGCCACGCAGGCCTTGCTCAGGAATTCGCAAATGGGGGGCATATTTATTTGGCGGGCGGGATTCGAGGACCCGGGTATCTGGCAGGAGATCACTCCGGCTCCGGCCGATAAGAACGCAGCTGCTTCTTCTTCGACTGGTGGTGCTTCTCATCCAGCATCCGGGCCTTAGCCCGGCGCGACCGGCGGCGCTTCTGCCGGCGGATTTTTTCTTGCCGCTGCTGCTCCTCGCTTTTTTCCCGGTTAAGCATTTGGTCCAGTTTGTCCGCCAGCAGGCGGCGTGCCAGGAAGCGATTCAGGCTTTGGGAGCGCTCCCGCTGGCAGCGCACGGTCAGACCGGTTGGGAGGTGGCGAAGGACCACGCAGGTGGAGGTCTTGTTCACGTGTTGGCCGCCCGGGCCTTGGGAGCGGACAAAGCGTTCCTCGAGGTCCGCTTCCTTCAGCCCCAGTTTTTGCATGCGCTCGGCCAGGTCCTTCTGTTTTTTCTCACTCACCGCAAATCCAGCCATCCGGTCCTACTCCTTAAAAGATTAGATCACGAAGGACACGAAGATCTGTCCACGAAGAGCACGAAGAATAAAAGTTTATAAGGTTTTTTCTTTTTCCCGAATTTTCCTTCGTGTCCTTGCCTTTATCTTCGTGCTCTTCGTGATCCCGCCTTTTTCTTCCTGCTCTTCGTGGTCATGTTTTTCTTTTCTTGGTTACTATTTTACTTCAAAAGCAAAAGCAGGTAGAATGTTTTTTGCGCGGCCACGGAGGCCGGAGCCCAAGGAGCCCGGATGAGCGCCCAAATGGGAATCGTCAATCTGTGCATGTTATTGGGACTGTGCCTGCTGGTGTTCAAGCTGCTCTGGGTCTGGGTATTCGCCACGGTCCAGGCCATTATGAAAGTGAGTGGAAAATACCCCTCCTGGCCCCTGAGCCTGACTTACGCCGCCTGGGGATACTCTCTGGCTTCCCTGACCACCGTGACCGTCCTGCAGGCCTGGCAAACCGTGTCCGGGAATTCTCCTGGTTATAAAATATGCGCCCTGGTGATATTGGCCATCTATATGACCGCGGACCAAATGGCCGCGATATGGATCGCGGAACGCAAGCAGAATCAACAGTTACGGGACATGGCGCGCAAGCAGCACTGGGTCGTGGGCGCTTTTTTTGTTTACGCGGGCCTCAATCTCTGGGCCTGGCCGCAGTGGGGACACTGGACCCTGACCACGGGCTGGGTCGGATTGATGCAGCGGCTGCTCGCGGTGCCGGGCGTTGGCATTTTGTTCGGGATTATCGGTATTTTGTACGTACTGCGTCTCCTGGCCCGGGTGGTCAAATTTGTCCGGATCGGGCCCAAGGGCCTGCCCCCGTACCCTAAAAATTTACGCTGAGTAGCGGCTGAAAGGCTGATGGCATGAATGTTCAGGACCAGGAAAATCCAGACCTGGATTTGGCGGAAGTGTTTTCAGAAGCCGGAAGCCTCTCCCGGGTCCTGGCGGACTTCACGCCCCGGCAAGAGCAGTTGGACATGGCGGAGACAGTCCGTGACGCGCTGGCCCAGCAAAAACACTGCCTGGCCGAGGCCGGCACCGGCGTAGGCAAAAGCCTGGCCTACCTGGTTCCCGGGATTGCCTGGGCCCTGCGGCACAACTCGCGCTTGGTTGTTTCCACGCACACCAAGGCCCTCCAGACGCAGCTGATTGAAAACGAGCTGCCGCGCCTGGTTGACGGCGGGATCTTTGCGCGGCCTTTCCGCTTCGAAATATGCCTGGGCGTTGAGAACTACGTATGCCTGCTGCGCCTGTTGCGCGGCGCGGGCCAGGAACAACTGCCGGGGCTCGATCCCGAGTACGCGAGCGGACTGGGTTTTTTGCTGAACTGGTGCCGGGAACCGGTATCGGGACTGCGGCTGGACGCGTCTCACCCCATAACCGACGCGCTCTGGCGCCAGGTCTGCGTGATCAATGATCTCTGCCCGGGAAGGCAGTGCCAGTATTTTGGCGAATGTTTTCTCCAACTGGCCCGCCAACGCCAGCGGGAGGCCCAGGTGCTGGTGACCAATCATCATCTGTTCTTCTCCCATCTGGTAACGGACGGCCGGATCCTGCCGGAATTCGGCGCCGCGGTGCTGGATGAAGCGCACCGGCTTGAGGACGTGGCCACCTCCTTTTTAAGCGAGACCGTGAGCCAGGCGGAAATGCAGCAGGGGCTGGAGGAAGTGGCCTCCCGGAAGCGCTCGTCCCTGCTCGCCGCCCTCGCCCAGGTCCCGAAATCAACACTCGCGACCCTGGGCCAGCGGGCCCAGGAGCACATTCGCAAACAGGCGCAATGGTGGCAGGCCATCTCGGCCCGCTTTTCGGCCGGCGCGGACACCCTGCGTGTTTTGCCGAACGATCTCACGCTCCGGGAGCCGGAGACCGGACCCATTCTGGAACTGGCCCGTGACCTCAGCGAACTCCAATCCGCGGCCAACACCGAAGAGGAATCCCGGGCCGTGCTATTTTTATCCGCGCGCCTGGCCGCGTCCGCATCCGCGCAGCTCCACTGGTATGAACGCGCCTCCCAGGAGGCGGTGTACTGGGCGGAAAAACAAACCGGCTGGCGCGGGGAAAACCTCAGGCTGTCCATCACGCCCCTGGATTTGAGTGATCGCATCAGCCAGTTGGTCTTCGAGTCCGTGCCCACTGTGGTGCTGACCTCGGCCACGCTCAGCGTGGAAGGGCAGTTTCACTACACCCGGGCACGCCTGGGCGTTCCCGCGGCCCTGGAAATCGTGGCCGACTCGCCTTTTCCCTATGAAGCGCACGTGGCGCTGTATCTGCCCAGTACCATTCCCGATCCCCAGGACGCGGAAGCCTTTGAGCGGGAAGTTCAGCAAGAATCCCTGGCCCTGATCCGTCTCCTGGACGGCGGGGTGTTTATCCTGCACACCAGTTACCGCGCGCTGCGCCAGATGGCCGATTTTCTCCGGGCTGAGGAACCGGGCCGGGAAATTATGGTGCAGGGAACCGAGCCGGTCTCTCACCTGCTGCGGCGATTTCAGCACAGCCGGAAGGCGGTCATACTGGGGGTTGAGACCTTCTGGCAGGGCGTGGATGTTCCGGGGGAAGCCTTACGCGGCGTGTTCATTACCCGGCTGCCGTTCAATGTGCCCACCCACCCCCTGCACCAGGCGCGCGCCGAGTATTTAAGCGCGCAGGGGGAGAATCCTTTTCACGCTTATTCGCTCCCGCGCGCGGTGCTGATGCTCCGGCAGGGATTCGGCCGCTTGATCCGGCGGCATGACGACCGCGGACTGGTGGCCATTCTGGATCCCCGCGTGCAAACCCGCACTTGGGGCGGGGTTTTTCTGGACAGCTTGCCTTCCTGCGCCCGCTTGCGCGACCGGGAAGACGTGGAACGGTTCATCAATCAACACTTTCCGGCGATCCAGGTATAAGGCCCGCATCGCGGAGGAGGAACGCATGGAACAAAATTCAAACCAAGTGGCTTTCGGCCTAATCGTGGTGGGCGCGTTTTTCAGTTTCACCCGGGAATACCTGGCCAAATACTATGTCAGGCTGCATGGCTGGCTGACCAAACAGGAAACCGACCAGCGTTTGGTGGTCGCGGTGCGGACTTATCTGATGTTAATCGGAATGTTGTTTACGATTGTGGGACTGCTGGCGCTGCTGGGCGTTATCCCGCTTTAAAACAAAACCTCGCCACCAAGACACCAAAACACGAAGGAAGATTGAAAACTGTTACTCGGGGCATATTATACTTAGTAAGGTCCCTCTCTTTGCGAGCTGACGTAGTCAGCGAAGCAATCTCTAATTGGAGATCGCCACGTCGCTTCGCTCCTCGCGATGACACAATCAGATGAATTTATTGTACTTCCTAACTATTCTGATTTTACTTCGTGTCTTGGTGTCTTCGTGGCGAGTTTTTGAAATTTGGGTCAGTTCGTGGAGGGGAGCATGCCGCGGGCCTCTTCCGCCACGCAGAGGAGTTTGTTGATATTCCCGGATAAATCATCCAAATCAAACGGCTTGGTCATATAGACTTCGGCTTGATAAATATACAATCCCTTCACCTTGGCCATGAGCCGGGTCTGGGCCGAAAGGATGATAACACGCATGTTCCTGGTTTCCAGATTGCTTTTAATACTGTGGCACACAACCCATCCGTCCACCCGGGGCATCATGATGTCCAGCACCACCAAGTCCGGTTTTTCCTCGGCGACCTTCTCCAGGGCTTCCATGCCGTCAAAAGCGGTCACAACCTGAAATCCTTCGAATTTCAGCTGTAACTGGATAAGGTGCACAATGGATACTTCATCATCCACCACTAAAATTTTCTTGGCGGCCTTGACCCGCTGAAGGGAAGCATCGTCGGGCGCGTTATTCCGGGAGTGCATCATTTCCGTAAACCTCCGGGCCAGACCCTGGCCTTGTCCTTAGTTTCGGCCGGGAGCGAGAACCACTTTAATCATGTTACGGGTTTACTTCCGCCGCTACCGTGATTTCCCACCTTTCAATCACTTCCGCGTCAGCCGGGTCCGCGGTTTCCAGGCGGGGGTCTGTGGGAGACCAACGCGAAGCGCTGCATCCCATGAGCAGGCTGATGAGAATAGAGACGCTTAAGGTAATAAACCACAGTTTGCTGAGCCAGTTACCAGGGGCATTGAAATTGAGAGCGCGAGCCGCTTCCAGAAGGCTCTGGAAGAAGAATCTCATGCCGGGGGGTGGAGTGAGTTCTTGTTCCAACCCACGCTCCCAATTGACAGCGATTTAATTGTCTCGTCCAATTCCAACCTGATAGTTGCATATTGCGTACCAATTTGCGGAGACTGACCAAAAATGGAAAACGGTTGATTTGCAAGGAGAAAAGGAGAGAAAAAAAGTCTGCGAAAATAAACAACCAAAATAATGAGCATTTCATTCCATAAATTCACTACCAGGATATCCACTTTTTCCTTTTGAAAACCTCAAGAACCCGCTCCGAAAAATGGGAGAGCTACGGAATAAATTCCACTGCCGGACATACGGCATTCGCAGGGGTGATTCATGAATCGCCCCTGCGAAACTGAGGCTTCGGAATCATTTGCGGACTTTTTCAGCTTGACAACAGCAAATTTTACAGAGAATATTAAGCTTTCCTTTTCAGGGAAAAGCGCCCGGCTGGCCGGGAAACCATGGAAAAAGCCGGGCTTCGGCGGTTTTGGCGGAATTTTTTGGAGTTGAAAGGGAACCGGATGGGGACTCGAATCGCGATCATGGCTTCCGGGGGCGGGAGCAATCTCCAAGCGCTTTTAGACGCCTGGCGCTCCGGGCAATTGACCGGCGCGGATGTCAAACTGGTCGTGAGCGATAAGGAAGACGCCAAGGCTCTGGAGCGGGCCCGGACGGCCGGCGTTCCCTCACTTTTCCTGGATCCCTCGCAATACCCCGACCGGGTTGCCTTTGACGAGGAACTGACCCGGCGGTTCGCGCAAAAAGACATCAACCTGATTTGCCTGGCCGGCTACATGCGGATCCTGACCAGCGCGTTAGTCCAGAGTTATCCTCTGAAAATCATGAATATTCATCCCGCCCTGCTGCCCGCGTTCGGCGGTAACGGGATGTACGGACACCACGTGCATGAGCAGGTCATCGCTTCCGGGGCCAAGTTTTCCGGCTGCACGGTCCATTTCGTGGATGAGGGCACGGACACGGGCCCGATCATTCTGCAGGCCGCGGTGCCGGTTCTGGACCAGGATACCCCGAAAAAATTGGCGGAACGTATACTCATTGAAGAGCACCGGCTCTATCCCCGGGCCGTGGCCCTGTATTGCGAAAACCGGCTCCAAATCACCGGTAAACGCGTCCGGCTTCTGGAACGGGCTTGAGGGAATCATTTGAGAAGGAGTTGTGTATGGTAAAAATCAAGCGAGCATTGGTCAGTGTGTCGGATAAAACCGGGATCACGGAACTGGGGCAGGGCCTGAGCCGGCACGGGGTAGAACTCCTTTCTACCGGTGGAACGTCCAAAGCCCTGAAACAGGCCGGGCTGACCCTAAAGGACGTTTCCGAGGTCACCGGCTTTCCGGAGATGATGGACGGTCGCGTAAAAACCCTGCATCCCAAGGTTCACGGCGGCTTGCTGGCTTTGCGGGATAACCCGGATCACATACGACAACTGCAGGAGCAGGGGATCACGCCTATTGACATGGTGGTGGTGAACCTGTATCCCTTTGCCCAGACCGTGGCCAAGCCGGAGGTTAAGCTGGAAGAGGCCATTGAGAACATTGACATCGGCGGCCCCTCCATGATCCGGTCAGGCGCCAAGAATTATCGCAGCGTGGCCGTGGTCGTGAACCCGGCCCGGTACCAAGACATCCTGGAAGAAATGGACCAGCACCAGGGGCAGATCAGCGAGGCCACACTGCAAGCCCTGGCCGTGGAAGCTTTTGACCATACCGCGGAATACGACGCGGGCATTCACCGGTACCTGGCAAGCAAGCTCGCTGCCGGGGACGCGCTCACGTTTCCGGAGACCATCCGCTTTACTTTTCACAAGCAGCAGGCCCTGCGTTACGGGGAAAATCCCCACCAGCAGGCCGCCTTTTACCGGCAGGCCCAAACAGCCGGAAACGGGGATGAAGCCTCGGTCACGACGGCTAAACAGCTGCACGGTAAGGAACTGTCTTTTAATAACCTTATCGACATTCACGCGGCGCTGGAACCGGTCAAGGAATTTTCCGCGCCGGCCGCCTGCGTCATTAAGCACACCAATCCCTGCGGCATGGCCATGGGCCAGGATATCACCGAAGCCTATGCCAAGGCCTACGAGGCCGACCCGCTCTCGGCGTTCGGCGGGATCGTGGGCCTGAACCGTCCCTGCACCAAGGCCATTGCCGAAAAAATGAAGGACGTTTTTCTGGAATGCGTGATCGCGCCCGGTTTCGAACCGGAGGCGCTGGAATTGCTTAAGGCCAAAAAGAATATCCGGCTGATGAAGACCGGACCGCTGGCCCCGGCCCAGGGCGGTGACCAGGCCTGGCCGGGCATGGACCTCAAGCGCGTGGCTGGCGGGCTTTTGCTCCAGGAGCGCGATTTCGGGCAGGTGACCGAGCAGGGGTTGAAAATCGTGTCCAAACGCAAACCGACCAAGGCCGAGCTCGCGGACCTGCTGTTTGCCTGGCGGGTGTGCAAGCACGTGAAGTCCAACGCGATTCTGCTGGCCAAGGACGGCGTCACGGTCGGGGTCGGACCCGGCCAGACCAACCGGATCGGCGCGGCGGAGATCGCCCTGCGCATGGCCGGGGATAAGACCAAGGGCGCGGTGCTGGCCTCGGACGCCTTTTTCCCCTTCCGCGACGGTATAGATCTCACGGCTAAGGCCGGGATCACGGCCGTGATTCAACCCGGCGGATCGGTCAATGACGAGCAGGTCATCGCGGCCGCGGACGAAAATAATATAGCCATGGTCTTTACGGGCCTGCGTCATTTCAAACACTAAGGAGGACTTAGCATGTCCGAAGACAACCGACGTTACGAATACCGCCTGCAGGCGGACCTGAAAGTTATCGACATGGCCCTGCTGGTTCCGATATCCCAGCCGATCTCAGGCTTCATCCGCGAACTCTCGGCCTCCGGATGCCGTCTGGAGTCTTCGGTGGAACTGAAGGTGAATCAGGAAATCCGGCTGAGCTTCCGCCTGTTGGGGGAACACCGCGTCGAAAACGTGCTGGTTCGGGTCATCCGGCGCCTCTCGCAGCGCACGCACAAGGTCGTGGCCGTGGAATTTCAGGACCTGTCCGAGCAGAACCAATACCTGATTCGGGAATTCATTGTCTGGAAGGAAGCGCAGGAGGCCGGTCCATGAAAATTTTGGTGATCGGAAGCGGCGGGCGCGAACACGGCCTGGTCTGGGCGGCCAGGCGATCCGTGGGCGTCAAGGAAGTGGTGGCAGCCCCGGGCAATGCCGGGATAGAGCAGATCGCGCGCTGCGCGCCCGTGGCCGCGGATGATATCGAGGGCCTGGTCAAGCTGGCGCGCCAGGAACGGCCGCACCTGGTCCTCATTGGCCCGGAAGTGCCGCTGACCCTCGGCCTGACCGACCGCCTCCGGGCTGTAAATATTACGGCCTTTGGCCCCTCGGCGGCCGCTGCCCGCCTGGAGGGAAGCAAGTCGTTTGCCAAGGAATTCATGTCCAGGCACAACATCCCCACCGCCCGTTTCGCGACCTGCCGCAACCTGGAAGAAGCGCTCCAAGCCCTGGACCAGTTCGGCCAGCCGGTGGTGGTTAAAGCCGACGGCCTGGCCGCAGGCAAGGGCGTTACCGTGGCCGCGACCCGGGCCGAGGCCGAGCAGGCGGTGCGCCAGGCCATGCAAGACCGCGTTTTCGGCGAGGCGGGCGACCTCGTCGTGATCGAGGAATGCCTGCAGGGAGAGGAAGCCAGCATTCTGGCTTTTGCGGACGGGAAAACCGTGGTTCCCCTGCTGGCCGCGCAGGACCACAAGCGCATAGGCGAGGGCGATCAGGGGCCCAATACCGGCGGCATGGGCGCTTACGCCCCCGCGCCCGTGATTACCAAGGCCCTGCAAGATCAAATTCAAAAGGATATCCTGGAGCCGGTCATTGCCGGCATGAACCTGGACCAGACGCCTTACCGGGGCATTCTCTACGCCGGCCTCATGATCACCCCGGACGGCCCCAAGGTAATCGAGTTTAATTGCCGGTTCGGCGATCCGGAAACCCAGGTCGTGCTTCCTCTTTTGGATTCGGACCTGGTGGCCCTGGCCAAAGCCTGCGTGCTGGGACGGCTGAACCCGGGCCTGGTGTCCGCAAAAGCCGGGGCCGCCGTGTGCGTGGTCCTGGCCGCCCCCGGTTACCCGGGGAAATATCCCAAGGGCCTGCGCATCACTGGGATCGAATCCGCCGAGGAACTGGAAAACGTAATGGTCTGGCACGCGGGCACGATCATCCAGAACGGCCAACTGGTCTCCAGCGGCGGCCGGGTGCTGAACGTGATCGCGCAAGCATCGACCCTGCGGGAGGCGGTGGAGCGGGTTTACCAGGCCGTGGGTAAAATACGCTTCGAGGGGATACATTTCCGGCGGGATATCGCGTATCGCGCCCTGAAACAGGAAGAGAAGGTTACGAAATGAATAAGGAGGATGAAAACATGAAAGACAAGGCTCTGGTCGGTATTGTGGTCGGCAGCGATTCTGATCTGCCGGTGTTGCAAGAAACCGTGAATATCCTGGATTACCTGGGCGTGGGGTATGATCTGACCATCGCCTCGGCGCACCGCTCGCCCGCACGGGTCCGGGAATGGGTGAAGAGCATGGAAAAGCGCGGCACGGAAGTGTTCATCGCCGGTGCGGGCGGCGCGGCCCATCTGCCCGGCGTCATTGCCGCGGAGACCATTTTGCCGGTCATCGGCATTCCCATGCCGACCCTGTATTTCAGCGGACAGGATTCCCTGTATTCCATCGTCCAGATGCCCTCCGGCGTACCGGTGGCAGCCATGGCGGTAGGCAAAGGCGGCGCCACCAATGCCGGGTTGTTCGCCGCGCAGATCCTGGCCCTCAAGTACGACAACGTGGCCGCGGCCCTGAAAAAATTCCGCGCCGAGCTCTACCAAGGCGTCGAGAAAAAATCCGCCAAACTTGAACAACTGGGAATTGATAAATACATTGAAACCATGTAGGAGTTCTGCGTACCGGCGGCATCGCGCCGGGGCGCTCGCATGAGCGCCCCGACCGGAGGGGAATATCGTGCGGGACTTCCGCTGGTCGCTCCGGTCTCATCCCGAGTTTCCCGCTCTCCTTTTCCTCCTTTGCGTGCCCTGGTTTTCGACATGGACGGCACCCTATATCAGAACGAACAATTGAACCGGAAATACATAGAATCCTTTTACCGGATCCTGGCCGAGGTCAAGGGGCTGACCCTGGCCGCGGCCCGCCGGCGGTTTGAAAAAAAATACTGCCAACTGCACGACCGGTTCGGCCGGACACCCTCCAAACTCTACACCCTCACGCGCCTGGGCGTGTCGGACCAGGCCTGGGCCAGGCAACAGGGGCGGCAAATCCTACCCGAGTCCTTTCTCAAGCCGGATCCCAGGCTGCGGCGGGCATTATCCGGGTTGCGGGAGCAGTTCCGGCTGGCTCTGGTGACCAACAACCATCGCCTTAACTTGCAGACGACCCTGAAAGCCCTGGGCGTGGCCGATTGTTTTGACGAGATTCTGACGCTTACGGAGAGCCGGCTCTTTAAGCCCTCCAGCCGGCTGTACCGCGTGATTGCGGAAAGGCTGCACGTGTTGCCGGCCGAGTGCCTGTCCATCGGAGACCGGTATGACCTGGACCTGGAACCGGCCGGGCGCGTGGGCATGCAGACCCTGCTGGTGCGGAACGTGCGCGACATTTACCGGCTGCCCAACCTGGTCCGGCCGGTTTTGGCCCGGGTGCTCCCGGCGAGCACGCCCGGGCAGTCGCGGCGGGCGCTGGCTGAAGCCACGCGCGCTCTGGGACAGGACCACTTAGCCGTGATTCCCACGGACACTGTGTACGGGATGGCCGCGCGACTCACGCCGCGGGCTATTCGCTGGATTTACCGGGCCAAGGGCCGGGCGGAAGAAAATCCTCTGTCCATCCTTCTGTCTGACCCGGAAGCGGTCAGGCGGTATGCCGTGGTAACGGCCCGGGCGCGCGAGCTCATGGCCCGGTTCTGGCCCGGCGCGCACACCCTGGTGCTGCCCGCCAAGGCCGGAACGCCGTGGGGCAAACTTACTCGCGGCGGCCGCACCCTGGCTTTGCGCGTGCCGGACCAGACGCTCTGCCGGCGGATTATCCGGAAATTAGGCGGGGCCCTCGTGGTTACTTCCGCCAACCCGTCCGGCCAGGCGGCGCCCTGGTCCGCGCGGAATCTGGACCGGAGAATACTGGCTTTTTCCGAAGTAGTGATCGACGCGGGTAAAACACCGGTCGCCCGGCCTTCCACGATTGTGCGGGTCCAAGGCAGCCGGCTGAAGGTCCTGCGCGTGGGAACACAGAAAATCGCGTGAAAAGCCGAATAACCCTTATTTTCAAGCCAAAAAAATTGAAACCGAATCGCCCGAACGGGGTTATTTATTATGGATGAACAGATACTGCCAGACCAGGATGCTCAACTGATGCAAAAGTTTCAAGCCGGCGACGAGGCCGCGTTTGAACAACTGGTCGAAGCGTACAAGCGGCGGGTGCTGGCCGTGGCCTACCGCTTTTTACAGAACCAGCAGGAGGCCGAGGACGTGACCCAGGAAGCGTTTTTCAGGATGTTCCGGTCCAGGGACAAGTATCGCGCAGAAGGCAAGTTTTCTTCCTGGCTGTTCACGATCGTCAACCGGTTGTGCCTCAACCTGCTGCGCAGCCGCAAGCGGCATCCGCAGGAGAGCCTCCGGCTTGAGGAGAGCGAGTACGCGGACCAGGCACCGCGGCAGTGGGAAGACAAATCCGCGCCGCAGGCCGCGGAGATGCTGGAAACCGAGGAAACCCGCGAGATGGTGCGCCGGGCCGTGCAGGGCCTCTCTCCGGACGAGCGCATGGCCATTATCCTCGATCATTGGGAAAGCATGTCTCTGGAGATGATCAGCCAGGTTCTGAATAAAAGCGTGGGCGCGGTCAAATCAATCCTGTTCCGGGCCAGGGCCAAGTTGCGAGTGAAGATGGCCGCGTATCTTAGTCCGAAAGATTCGGGGTGAGCAAGATGGACTGTAAATTATGCCGGGAAAACATATACCGTTATCTGAGAGGACAACTGAGCCGGTCCGTGCATGACGTGTTTGAGATGCATCTGGCCAAATGTCCGGACTGCAACCGGGAAGTGGCACAGGAGAAGCGCTTGTCCGAATTTCTGAATGAGTGGCCGGCGCCGGAACCCAGCCTGGGGTTCGAGACGCGTCTGGCCCAGCGCTTGCAGGAAGCCCGGCAACCGGAGACCGGCTGGTGGCAGCGCCTGGGTAGAGGATTCATGGCCAGGCCAGTATGGGCCGGCGCGGCGGCAGTGCTTATGGTGGGCGCTTTGGCCGCTGTTTGGGTATACAACAGCCAGGTCCTGCCCGGAAAACAGGCGGACATGATGGTGGCCCAGGATATGGAATTGTTCCAGGATATGGAGGTCATTGAATACCTGGATTTGCTGGAAAATTGGGATGAAATCAACGCACTGGAAAACGATTCCGAGGAGCAGTCGTGAGCATAAAACCGCTGCTGGCCGCTCTGGCCGGCTTCATTTTATGGGCCAGCCCGGCCCTGGCCGGGGGCCAGGCGGACTCCGGCCAGCCGGAGGACGCCGCCGTGGTCGAGGAACTGGAGATGCTGGAAATGCTCGAAGTCATGGAGCAACTGGAAATGCTGGAGAATTTTGACGTGATCCATGAAACCTCCCCGCAAAACTGGGCGGTAATGGAAAAGGAGGCGGATTAACATGATCCGATTCATTTTAGCCCTAATGATTGGCGCCATGTGCGCGTTGCCGGTTGGGGCGGATAACGGCCAGGAGACGGGAGCCAATATACCGGAGGCCCGTTCCGAGGTCAGGCAGGAAAACTGGGATAGATGGAAGTCCTTATCCCCGGAAAGAAAGCAGGCTCTGCGCGACCGCTACCGGACCTGGAAAAGCCTGCCGCCTGAACAAAAACGCCGCCTCCGCCGGGAATTCACGCGTTTCCGGAAACTGCCCCCTGAGCAGCGTCAACGCCTGCGGCGCAAGCATGAGCAATTTCTAAAACTCAGCCCGCGCGAGCGCCGGAACCTGCGGCAGCGCCATGAGAAATGGAAGCGGCTTCCGACGGAAAAACGGCGCAAGATCATGAAAAATTACCAAAAGTTCCGGAAACTGACGCCCGAGCAGCGGAAGCGCTGGTTAAAAAGATATCAGAACTGGAAGAAACTGACGCCCGCGAAAAAACAGCAGATTAAAAAAAATATCAAGCGGCGTCTGAAAAATCGCCGGTGATGAGGCCGGCAGCCAGGCCATGATGCTTTGCATTATAATAAAAGGAACGAAAGACAATGTCCAAACCCCCGCTAGTACGAACGCCACGATTTTGTCTCGCAGGACGCATGGTTCTGCTGCTCCTGCTCCTATCGGCCGTGGCGCCCAAGCCCGGCCTGGCGCACAGCCTGTCTGAAACTGTTCAATTATCCAACCGTTATAACCCGCTTTTAAAAACTAATCTGACTATGAATGTTCTAATAGCCGATTTGAGTTCCACGCCTTTAGGCGTGGGTGAATGGCGCGCCGATGATATGGTAGAATCAAGATATGGAAACGAGATTCTCAGGGCACGGTGTATACAGGACCCAGTACCATATTGTATGGATACCGAAATATCGTCGGCGCATCCTGAATCCTGGCGTATGCGGATACTTGAGAAAACTTTTTCCGAAGCTGCTTCGGAGCATGCCGGGATGCGAGATGGTGGAGCAAAATATTCAAGTGGACCACATACACACCCTGATGATTATCCCGCCCAAGTATGCAGAAAGTGCCGTGGTGGGAAGTTTGAAAGGGCAGACAGCCAGTCAGCTTCGGAAAAAGTTTACTTGGCTGAGCAAAGTATACTGGAAGGAAAACTTGGTATGGTCGCCAGGTTATTTTGTGTCCACAGTGGGCGTGGATGAGGAGCAAATCCTGAAATACGTCAAATGGCAAGGAAGCCAGGATTCAGGTCAAGCGAAGCTTGAATTTTGATTTTAGTGCCACGGGCTTGCCCGTGGGTA
>JAUXBQ010000046.1 GCA_030619365.1 candidate division FCPU426 bacterium
AAGATGGTTTTGCGGCGCGGCGTCAGGGTGTCGTACAACAGGGCCAGCAGGGGCAGCAGCAAAGCGTTCTCGCGGGTCAAGACGGCGGCCAGCAGCCCCAGTCCGCCCCAAACGCAATCCAGCCCTGACCAGCGGTCTTTCAGGTGAAGCCGCAGCGTCCCCAGCACGAGTAAAGCGCACAGCAGTTCGGGCAAAGCCGCGATCCAGGCCACGGCTTCCACGTGCAGCGGGTGAACCGTGAAGAGAAGGGCCGCGAACCCTGCCAGCCCGGCCGGCAGCCAGAGCAGCGCCAGCCGGAATACCATCCAACTCACGGCCAGGGCCAGCAGAATGTTGGCCAGATGATACCCGAGGGGCCGCGTTTGAAACAACTGGTAGAGCAGGCTGTATGCGACCATGTGCAGGGGGCGGTAGTAATTGGCCGGACTGCGCGAATAATAGCCCGTGGAGTGCTGAAAATATTCGCCCAGGTTGCTCAGGGAAGACAGGGAGGTGTTTTGCTCGACCTGAAGATGGTCATCATAAATAAAATCGCCGGTCAGGGCCGGCGCGTATATGATTGCGGTGAGCGCAGCCAGCACGAAAAAGATGACCACTGGTTTGGGCGCGCTCAGGTACTTTCCGAGTGAGGATAATTGCATTGGTGTCATGCGCGGGTCATGGCGCTAGAGGGGAAAAATGACGCTGTCCCCCGCGGGCCGCAGGGAGACCGGAATGATCCCGGTCAGGAGGTTGAGCAACAGGAGCAGGAGTCCGCAAAAAAAGATAAAATAGAGGAGGCGCGGCAGCCATCCCGGCCTGGCCAGCAATTCACGCCAGGCGCCCCAATACGCGTAGAAAAAGAGCCCGCAGAAAATCAGGAGCGGCGCCAGTTGGCGGGCCCGGAGCATGAAATCATCCAGCAGCAGCAGGTAATACACCATGGGCAGCGCGATGAGCGCCGACTGCAGGAGACTGGAAATAAAAAAAGAGGTGTTGGAAAAAGCCTGGGCGTCCCGGCTGTGGTCCTGGTCTCCGGCAGCTTTACGAGCAAGGCGCGTATTGAGCCCGGCTTTTTCCAGCCGTTGATTCTGGACGAAAAACATGAATAAAGAGCAGGAAACCAACAGGTACAAGATGGTCAGCAAACCGATCATATGATAGTTGTTGCTGAAATTGAAAGGATTATCCTGGGTCAACAACAGATAAAAAGCCACCAGATAAATAAAATGCGCCAGCAGCATAAAACGGACTGGGGAACCCTGTTCTGTTCTCAAGTTGAAACCCTCCTGGTTCGTTCCGCGGCCCGTCGAGGCGCTCGGGGCCATCCCTCCCCTGCAAACTTAGGTTATTATGCCGGAACCCTCCGGGCAAATCAATCAGGAAAACCAGGGACGTGCCTGCCCGCCCAGCCTTCGAAAACCGGGTATTCAGGATACCCGCACTTATGTATGGGGATTCTTTGGTATGTTGAACCATCAGCCGGCGTTGGCGTCTAACTGACCAGGAAGACCGGCATTGTCATTGCATTCAGCGCGGGAATGCGACATAATATGCCGAGTTTTGCGATCACACTGAAGGAGGCGACAATGACAGGCAAAATGGCATTGGTGCAAGGCGTGGTGGGTATATGCGTGTTTGGTTTACTGGCAGGATGCGCGAGTGTATCGTATAAATCGTCCACCGTGGACGGCAAGACGAGCTGGACAAAAACCGAGGTTAAGGACGGCAAAACCGTGATCACCGGCGATGCCGAGAGCGTGAAAAAGGAAAAAGCCAAGCAGCAGGCCCAGGCGGACCGCATTGCGCGCATAAAAAAGGCGGAAAAGCGCAAACCCAACGAGCCGATCTCGGTCGCGCTCTTTAGGCCGGTTATTGCCGAAAATCTGAAAAAATCCCTTCATCAGGACAAGTTGTTTGAGATCTTGCGCAAGGCCTTTGAAAAAGACCCGGTGATCAAACTGGTGGACCAGAAAAAAGTTGACGAGGCCCAGAAGCAGGCGGACCGGAAACGCGGCTTCAAGAAAAAACGGCCGCAGGTCTCCGCGGACATTTCAGTGTTTACTAATGTCCAGGCCAAGCAGGTGGCCGGCATCAGTAAAAAGTCGGGCAAGGTCGCCAGCATGGCGGCTATTGTTTTCAAAGGGACCGTCGTTTCCCACTGGCTGGCCGAGGAGAAAAAAGTCGAAAAAACGGGCAATATTTTCCGGAACGTGGAAATAACCAATAAGTACGCCGCCAAGGCCGTCAAGGTCATAAAGACCAAGATTACCATCCCGAATGCCGCCTTTAAAAAATCAGAGGGTAACCAGAAAAAAAGGGCGATTATGGATTGGCTGAAAGGATTGGGGGGTAAATAAGGAACTGCTGGTTCCGGCGGGGGTTTTTATTTTTCCGGTTCGCCCTGAACCCATCGCTTTTCCTCACTCGATCTCATAAGTTACACTGACCTGCGCCCGCACCGTGCTCTCCCCCACTTCCACGGGCGGGGCCATGGCCGCGGCCTTGAGCTCCAGGCCCGCACCGCGAAAAGCGCCGCGCGCCTGGGGAACGTGCTGAGGTTGGCTGCTTAAGCGAGCTATTCTTTTTAGCTTTACGCCGGCGGCCTGGGCCATTACTTTGGCCTGGGCCATGGCTTTTTTGGTGGCCTGTGACAAGGCTTGTTTTTCCACTTCGTCCTTGTTTTTCAAGTAAAAGCGTACATTGCCGATAGAATTGGCCCCGCTCTCCAGCGCGGCCCCGATCAATTCCGAAACCTGTAGCGCCAGTTTCTCGGCTGCCACGCCTTCCAGAGTCACCTGCACTGAATTGCTCACACGATACCCGATAATGTCCCTGACCCGGCCCGAATGCTCCCGCACCGGTGACACCTGAAACCGGGTGGTTTCCAATTTGAGGTTCTTGATCTTCAACCCCTGGACAGCGGCCATGACTTTCTTCGTCCTGGCCGCGTTCTCCGAACCGGCTCGCTCCAGGGACTTGTTTTCCGTAACCACCGTGGCCCAGATCATACCCGAGTCGTTCACTGCCGAGACTTCCGCGCTCCCTTCCGCGAGCAGAAGATTCCGCTTGAAATCCTCCCCGGCTCGGACGAGGGACGCTGGCGCCAACATGATTAAAATGAAAATCCCGAGTGCTATTTTTTTCATACTTGCCTCCTGGGTTGGCCGTTATTTTCGGCAGATGAAAAATTCATAGCCGAAATAGTCGGAATACTTTTTATAAATTTCCGTTTCACGCTGCGACTGTTCAATAACTTCCATCGCTTCCGCGTCCCCTTGGTAGCGGGCACGCAGGACATCCAAACGCTCGACCAGCGGCGTGTAGAAATGATCCCACCACGCCGCTTCCGAAAGCGTGAAGTGGCCAATGAGGTCATAGCCGCAGGCGCGGATGGTTTCCAGATTGGCCTGAATCGTGGTCAGGGCCGGATATTCCTCCCAAAACGTCCGCACGTCCGGGGGAGGATTGTCCTTCAACCAGACCGCTTCGCTCACGACCAGGTATCCCCCGGGTTTTAAGAATTGTTTCCAAGCCTGCAAACCCCGGGAAAAGCCCATGTTATAAATTGCCGCCTCGGACCAGAGCAAATCGAAGCGTTCCGGCGGGAATTCCAGGTTTGCCATGTCGCCGGCCTTCACCGTAACCCGGTCCGCCAAACCCTCCTGAGCGCATTCTTTCCGTAAGCGGTCCAGATAGTACGGGTGGTTGTCCACGGCCGTGATCCGTCCCCCAATAATCCTGGCCAGGGCCTTGGTCTGCATGCCCGGACCGCACCCGACATCCAGGACTTCCGGTTCCGGGGGCAATTCCGGCATCAGGTCGAGCGCCTTACGCAGGGAGGCCTCGTTGCCTGGTCCGCCGCGCGGCAGGTCGTCGTAAATATCGAAGAAAACTTTCCAGTACTTCTTTTGGTCCATGCTGATCTCCAACTCGGATTCGGCGGATGGTTTCCACGGCAGACCAGTGTCGGAAAGGATGGGCCGGCGAAGCAAGCAGCCTTCAGCCGGAAAGAGGGACAGGCTGAAATTATTGTTTATTAACGAATTCCCGGATTTTTTTCTTTTCCCATTTCCAGCCGATGGTTTTTCCCCATCCCAGGATAGAGAGGGTATGTATGCCCAAGCCAATCCCCCACCCGAGCAATGGAAAATACCACCACCAGACCGTGGGCGTGGTCAGAAAATTAATGGCAATAAGCAGCGCGTTCACGGCCAGGTAGGCGACGAGATGGATATAGTAGAATTTCAGGGCCAAGACCCGCAGCCGGGCTTCGCGGTAATCAGGTTCCGGGTTCATGAATTCCTCCTGCCGGCGCTCAGGCGGCCCGCCGTTTTTACTTTTTTCCACCCTGTCCCCGCAGCCATATCTCCACGAACTGGTTCATGGCCAGGAGGGTTTTCTCGTCAAAGTCGGCGCTCATATATTTCTCCGTGAGCTTGACGAACAGCGCGTCCCGAAAGCGGGCATGTGCCTTGGGCAACGAGAGAGTCAGGTCTCCGTTTTCCGGATCAAACGTCACGTAGGTCATGGCATAATACCTAAAGCGAACGAAATGCTTTCCGCGGGAATGTGGTCGTCGTTCAGGCTTTTAAATTACAATAAAAAGAAATGATCCACAATGAAATTCGGCGCCGCACACAGGATTACAGAAAATCGGTCCCATAAAACAGGCGGATCACCTTCTCCTTCAACCCGGAGGTCATGAAAGGCGTCAGGATTGGCAGCAGGCTGGTCAGCAGGTCAGCCGCGGAGTAATAGGCCTTGGGATTATTGGTTTTCAGGATTTTGTATATTTTTTTAGCCACCAGGACAGGCGGCGGGGCGGCTTTAATGTTTTTATCGATGACCGCCCAGCAGGCCTCGCTCCATTTTTTATACGGCGATTGCTCGGGCAGATAACGATCGGTTACGTCGTTAAAATCGGTTTTGATGTCCCCGGGACGGATGGCGGCCACTTTTACGCCGAACCCGCGCAACTCCTGGCGCAGACCCTGGGTCAGCGCCTCGATCGCGTATTTCGAGGCCGAATAGTGGGCCTGAAAAGGAATGGCCACGATCCCGGCCATGGAACTGATCAGCACCACCCGTCCTGAGCGCCGCTCGCGCATGGCGGGCAGGACCGCCCTCAGGACCCGCAAATATCCAAAGACATTGGTATCGAATTGCTTGTAAACCAATTCCATGGGCATTTCCTCAATACTGCCGTAAATGCCGTTGCCCGCGTTGCACACCAGGTTGTCGATGCTTCCGACCTTTTGGGTGATTTCCCGGACCGCCGTCTGCACGGTCTCTTCCTGCGTCACGTCCATGGCGATAAACTCGATGTTATCCCCGTATTTTTCCCGCAGTTCGGAAATCACGCCCGCTCTTTTTTCCAGGGAACGCGTGGTCCCAAAAACGCGATATCCTTTCTCAGCCAAATATTTTGCGGCCGCCAATCCAATCCCGGATGAAGCGCCTGTAATCAGAACCGTGGCCATGATTGCCTCCTGCTCGAAATAAAATGCAATAGTTCCACCACTTGGGCCGGATGTCAATCAAATTCCTGAATTCCGTGAATTCGGAGAATTCCTTGACAAAGCCAGGCGTTTTGTTTAAATTGCTGTTTTCACTATATCTCCAAAGGATCCCCCCATGATCACTGTCAAGGAAATCACCAGTAAACCGGACATTAATAAATTCATCACTTTTGCCTGGCAGATATATAAAAACGATCCCAATTGGGTCCCGCCGCTTATCTTTGACATGCAGGCCATGCTGGACAAACAAAAAAGCCCATTTTTTGAATTTGGTGAAGCCGCTTATTTCATGGCCTACCGGGACCGACGCCCGGTCGGACGTCTCACCGCGCATATTAATCCGATGCATAATCAAACCCATCATACCCAAGACGGTTTTTTCGGGTTCTACGAGTGCCTGGACGATGACGAGGCCGCCCGGGCCCTGCTCAAGGCGGCCGAAGACTGGTTGCGCGCCAAAGGCATGACCAAAATCATCGGTCAGGAAAATTTCACTATTTACGACGAGCTGGGCTTCATGATCAAGGGCTGGGACGCGAATCCGGCCACGCCCGTTATTTTGAACACCTATACGCCTGAATATTACGTGCGCCAGCTCGCAAACGCGGGTTTTCGGAAGGAAATCGATTGGATCGCCTTCATGATCCGCGACGATTTCACCCTTAAGGACGTGCATCTGAAAATGAAAGACCGCCTAATTAAGCGGCGGGGGCTCACCTTCCGGAACATCCGGCTGAAAAATTTGAAAAGCGAGATCGAAAAGATCAAGGTCATCGTCGGGGACGCCTGGAGCGAGAACTGGGGGCATTTTCCACTCTCGGACCGTTGGTTCGATAAAATCGCCGAAGCGCTCAAGGCGATTTCCGATGAGCGGGTTTTGTTCATCGTGGAAGACGGGGATAAGCCAGTAGCATGCTCAATTTCTCTGCCGGACATCAATCCCAGTATCAAGAAAATGAACGGCCGCCTCTTCCCCTTCGGCTGGTACCACTTTCTGACGGCCAAGCAGAAAGCCATCGGCCTGCGGACCTTCATGATGGGGGTCCAGAAGGAATACCGCAACCTGGGCATTGATATCGCGCTGGTGGTGGACACCTTCCGGGCAGGCCGGCAGATCGGCTATTCATGGTCCGAGTGTTCCCTGATCGTCGAGACCAATACGAAAATGATCGAACCACTCCTGAAATGGGGCGGCACCCCTTATAAAATCTACCGGCTGTTCAGTAAAGATTTATAGCCGGGAACAGTCGCGACCGAAGGGAATCCCAGATCGATATTCCCCTCCGGTCGGGGGACCGTTCCCTACGATGCCATTTCCGACAATTTCTCGTGAATCGCCCTGGCCGCATTGCGGCCGGCGCCCATGGCCAGAATAACCGTGGCCGCTCCGCTGACAATATCCCCGCCGGCGTAGATATGCCGAATGGATGTCAAACCGTTTTCATCAGTAATTATATATCCCCACTTGTTGGTCGCCAGCCCGGGCGTGGTTTGCGCAATGATGGGATTGGCCTGCGTGCCTATCGCCACCACCACTGCATCCACATCAATTTTGAATTCACTCCCGGGAATGACAACCGGACGGCGCCGTCCGGAGGCATCCGGCTCTCCCAGCTCCATGCGAACGCACCTGGCCGCCCGAACCGCGCCCTCGGCTGTGCCCAAATATTCCACAGGCGCGGTTAAAAATTGAAAATCAATTCCTTCTTCCTTCGCGTGCTTGACTTCTTCTATACGCGCGGGCATCTCATTCTCGGATCTGCGGTAGATCAGCGAGACTTTTTCCACGCCCGGCATGCGCAGGGCGCAGCGGGCGGCATCCATGGCGGTATTGCCTCCGCCGATAACCCCCACTCTCCGGCCCGTGAAAACCGGAGTTGCCGCCGCGTCACCTTTGTACGCCCGCATCAGATTCATGCGCGTTAAAAATTCATTGGCCGAGTAGACGTAATTCAAATCCTCGCCGGGTATCTGCATGAACTGGGGATAACCCGCACCCGTGGCGATATACACCGCGGCATAGCCGTCTTTGTCCAGCAAATCCGCAGCCAGGGAGGTTTTGCCGACCAAATGATTGGTTTTAAATTCCACGCCCAGGGCTTTCAGAGTGTCAATCTCCACTTGTACCACCGCTTCCTTGGGCAGGCGGAATTCGGGAATACCGTACGTCAAGACCCCGCCCAGCTCGTGCAAAGCTTCAAAGACAGTAACCGCGTATCCCAGTTTCCGCAATTCTCCCGCGCAACTCAAACCCGAAGGCCCGCTGCCCACCACCGCCACTTTTAACCCATTCTCCGTAATATTGCATTCCGTGGCCAGGCACTCACGTATGGCATAGTCGCCGACATAGCGCTCCAAGGCCCCAATGGCTACCGGAGCGCCCTTTTTGTTCAGAACGCAGGTCTTTTCACACTGAATTTCCTGCGGGCAAACACGGCCGCAAATTGCCGGCAGCGAGTTGTCCATGCGGATGCGGCGCACGGCTTCTTCCGGGCTGTCATCCAAAATGGCCTGAATAAAAAAAGGAATATTAATGCCAACCGGACAGCCGTCTATACAGGTCGGCCGCTTGCAAAACAGGCAGCGGCTGGCCTCGGCGCGCGCCAATTCGGGCGTCAGCCCGAGATTGACCTCCTGGAAATTATGCCGCCTCTGGCCGGGTTCCTGTTCGGGCATGGATACGCGATTTAAGTTCAAAGGCATGGCTTAGTTCCTGGCTTCCCTTCTTTTATTTTCTTCGGCCTTATACATGGAAAGCCGGCGGCTCAAACTGCCAAAGTCCACCTGATGGCCGTCGAATTCCGGACCATCGACGCAGGCAAAGCGGGTCTGGCCGTCAACTCGGCAGCGGCAGACTCCGCACATCCCGGTACCGTCGATCATAAGCGGATTCAAGCTGACCATGGTTTTAACCCTGTAGGGCCGGGTCAATTCGGACACGGCTTTCATCATGACCACCGGCCCTACGGCCAGAACAAAATCAAGCGCTCCTTGCTCAAGCAGCGGCTGAAGCACGTCGGTTACCAGCCCTTTTTGTCCTTGGGAGCCGTCGTCCGTCGCAATCAGCAGGCCATCGCTAATGGCCGCCATTTCCTCTTCCAAAATCAGGAATTCACTGGAACGGGCTCCCAGAATGGCCGTGAGGTTATTGCCGGCTTGCTTTAACGCTTCGGCAATGGGCAGCAGCGGAGCAATTCCCACCCCGCCGCCGACTACCGCGGCACGGCCGAATTTCTCGATATGCGTGGGATGCCCCAGCGGACCGACAATGTCAAGAATGCCGTCCGTTTCGGATAAATCCATGGTGGTGGCCCCTACGACTTGAAAAATAATATCAATGGTCCCGGCCTGCGGGTCGGAGGAAACAATGGTCAAAGGAATGCGTTCGCTGCCCTCTTTGGGCCGGACAATCACAAAATTACCCGCCCGGCGCTTGGCGGCGATTTCCGGAGCCTTGACGGTATAGCGCCAGACAGCTGGCGCCAGCAAGTTTTTGGAAATAAGCTCAAACAAGAAGAATCCCTTTCTTTTATTTAATTTTTAAGCAGAGCAAGAAATAGGTAGAAATAACAACGGTTTTTCCCACCCCATGACAAGGCGGCGGGGGAATATTAGCAAAAGCCTCCTGGTTCGTCAATCACAATAAATTTCCGGCAGTCTTTGTTCAGTTATCGACCCTAAACGGTTGCCGGACTGCCAACCAGGGTCTCCCCCAGGCGGCCGTCTTTCGACCGCAGGAATTCCCATTTTTCCATAATCTTACCGGTCAGGGCAAAGGCCTTCGGAAAGGACTGCTGACAGGCCGAAAACGGGAGTTTTTCAGCAGCCTGCTAATTATGACACAGCCTCTAAACAAAAAGGCGGCCGGACCTTCCGGTCCAACCGCCTTTTTGTTTCTTTGTAGGGAACGGTCGCGACCGTTCCCTACTAGTTGCTGACCGCCGCCTTGGCCTTGCTGGGCTTGCCGCTGATGATATCCTTAGCAACGGCATCATCAACATCGGAAACAAAAGGGATGCCGGTTTCCTTCTCGGTCTCGCGGTTGCCGGAGAAAATATCCTGACGCAAAATGGCGTTCAGGGAGAACCGCCGCGCCCCGGCCATAAGCTGCTGCAGGCCGGCGGCGAGCTTGTCGGCCAGGGTCCAACTGGCAATAGCGCCAAACGGAATATTTTTCATTTCGTCCGCGCCGACCTTCTTTTGCACGTCGTAGTAGCCGGCAAAGATCTCATCTTCTTTGATGCCGCATTCTTCCACCGCAACCGGCAATTTATCCCAATTGCCATTAACCCTCACTTTATCCTCGGGGTTCAACACGCCTTGCACATTCGAGCCCAAGTAAGCGGGAATCATAAGTGATCTTCCCATACACACGAGTTTGGTGAACGGCGCGCCGAGCGCCAGGGCCTTGAAGATCTGGTCTTCCCTGGCCAGTCCGCCCGCGAACGCCATATCCACGACCTTCGTGCCGCTCTCCGCCAGTTGGCTGGCGTACTCATGGGCCTTGGCATGCAGGTAAATGGAAGGAACGCCCCAGGATTCCATCATGTTCCACGGACTCATGCCCGTGCCGCCGCCCGAGCCATCGATGGTCAGCAGGTCCAGCTTGTTCTCGCTGGCGTATTTGATGGACATGGCCAGCGCTTCCATGCCGTAGGAGCCGGTTTTGAGCGAGATGCGCTTGTACCCCAGCTTGCGCAAATACGCGACCGAATCCTTGAAGTTCTTTTCCACCTCTTCGCGCGAGGAGAGGCTGGTGTAGCCCAGACGGCTGTGACGGGCGAAGGATTTGATGGCCTTATGCTTGAAGGCCTCCTGCACTTCGGGAATCTCGGGATCCGGATCGACCACGTAGCCCCGTTTTTTGAGAAACAGGGCGTACTCGAGATCCGCGACCTGAATCTCGCCGCCAATGTCCTTGGCGCCCTGCCCCCACTTCAGCTCGATGATGACCTTGTCTCCGTATTTTTCGATGACATACTCGGCCACGCCGTTGCGCGTGTCTTCCACGTTGAGTTGCACGATGATGGCGCCGTAGCCGTCGTAATAGCGCAGGAAGGTTTCAATACGGCGGTCGAGCTCGGGCGCCTTGCTGATCTTGCCGTTCTTGATTTCGGATCGTTTGTCCACGCCCACGACGTTTTCGCCAACCACGATGGGATAGCCCACCAGGGCCGCGCCCACTGCGAACGATTCCCAGTACTTGGCCGCGATGAACGTGGAGCCCAGCGCGCCGGTCATCATGGGCACACGGGCTTTGGTTTTTACCTCGTTGCCGAATTCCACTTCAGTATTCACGTTCGGGAAAATGCAATCGTCTTCAGAATTCGAAATTCCTTTCGGCAGGCCCAAGGCGCCGTAATTGTAGCCGTTGATTCTCAACGAGTTGTAGGATACACCCACGTGGGTCGTGTTGGCGCTGCCGGCCGTGATGGCCCCGAAATCCCGGGGATAAAGCAGTTTCCTGCCCTGCAGGCTGGACAACCAGGTTTCGCACTTGCCCTTGCAATCGGCTCTGCACAGGGTGCAGAGTCCTGATTCGCAGGGATTGCCTCGGTTTACCGTTCCTAACGCGTCATTGCTTTTCGGCCACTGAATCATACAAACCCCCTTTAATGTAAAGACGTAATATTTTACGTCTCTACTGGTTTCTGCCAATTCATTTCGAATCCAAATTCACAAGGTGATGAAGAAACAGGCGAGGGATTAATCTGGATCAATCTAATTGGCAATCAGTTGCCCATTTTTCCAAATATCTCTTCAGTTGTCAATCAATTCTCTTTATTTTTTCTACATAAAATATTTTCACATTATTATTTTTGGCATTTTTGCCAAATGTTGGCGATTCACGGGAATGCGGACGCTTGATTATTTCCAATCCTTGACCAACGGTTTTTTATTTAATCCCAACTTATTCATGGTTTTCAGTGTTTTTATCCCTAAAAATAGACCTACTAACTGGCAAAATTGCCAATAATAGCTTTGACATCTGGTAATTTTGCCCTTATCATTTTGGCCATGAGAGAGAAAACCGAAAAGAAACGTGTGGCGATTTTACGCATTCTACTAGAAAGCGGCGAGTGCCTGACCAGTTCCAAGCTTACGCGCCAGCTCCTGGATTTGGGACACGATGTCAGCGGGCGAACCGTCCGCCTCTATCTGATCGAACTTGACCGGGAGGGGCTTACCAAAAATTTCGGCAAGCGGGGCCGTCAGATCACCAGCCGGGGCAGCAAGGAACTCTCGGCTGTCAAGGCCTACGAAAAAATGGGCTTCATGGCGGCCAAGATCGACCAGTTGACCTTTAATATGACGTTTGATATCGCTAAAAAGAGCGGAACGGTGATCATCAATATCAGCATTCTGCCCCTGGACAAACTCAAGCGCGCCGTGCCGCAAATCAAGAAGGTCTTCAACGCGGGTTTTGCCATGGGCCGGCTCCTGACCCTCTTTCGCCCCGGCGAACGCGTGGGAGAGTTGACGGTCCCCGAAGGGTGCGTGGGCGTCGGCACGGTTTGCTCGGTCACGCTCAACGGCGTGCTGCTCACCCACGGCGTTCCCACCAGTTCCCGTTACGGCGGACTGCTGGAGATCCAGGATAAGCAGCCGCGGCGCTTTGTGGAATTGATCAGTTACGAAGGCACGACCATCGATCCGTTGGAGATTTTTATCCGCACGGGCATGACCGACTACATCGGAGCCACTGGTAGCGGCAACGGCCGCATTGGCGCCGGTTTCCGGGAAATCCCGGCTGACAGCCGGGGGCGGGTCCAGGAAATCGCCGGCCATCTGGAAAAAGTGGGTTTGGGCGGGTTTATGCGCATTGGCTGGCCGGGCCAGCCCCTGCTGGATATCCCGGTCAGCGAGGGCCGGGCCGGCGCCGTGGTCATCGGCGGGCTCAATCCCATCGCCATCCTGGAAGAAGACGGCATTCGGATCACATCCCGGGCTATGGCCAACATTGTGGATTACCAGTTGCTCTTCCCCTACCAGGAACTGGACCAGCGCATGCGAGAATTCTTATAAGTCATTAGACAGGTATTGGGTGATTTTCATACGGGGTATTTAACCAATATTTTATTAATCTACTTTTTTGTATTTTTCATTCCATTTATTTCATTTTTGTATTTTAGTTTACCGTCTTTTCGTTCCCCTACTCTCCGCGTGCCTCTCATTAAACCCTGCACGATCCAATAACCCCTGAAAATACTGTCATTTTAAAGATAAAATATCTCCGCTTGTAAATAATACTTCAAATTCAAATCGGCACGTATTTTGCATTACCTATTACTAAGTGAATTTAAACACCACTCATCATCAATAATGTTTTTAATATTATTTAATTACCCGAGGGGAGAAAGTGATATGCGAAAAGTTGCGATATACGGCAAGGGCGGTATCGGTAAATCAACCACGACTCAGAATTTGGTTGCCGGGCTAACTGAGATGGGAAAAAAGATAATGGTGGTAGGCTGCGATCCTAAAGCGGATTCCACCCGTCTTTTACTGGGCGGGTTGGCGCAGAACACTGTACTGGACACCTTGCGCGAAGAGGGCGAGGATGTCGAGCTGGATGATATTCTGAAAAAGGGGTTCCATGGAACGATGTGCGTGGAATCCGGCGGTCCGGAACCCGGGGTCGGATGCGCCGGACGCGGTATCATTACCTCGATTAATATGCTGGAACAGCTGGGTGCCTACTCGGAAAGTAAAAAATTAGATTACGCTTTTTATGATGTTTTAGGAGATGTGGTTTGCGGAGGCTTTGCCATGCCTATGCGCGAAGGCAAGGCCCAGGAAATTTACATTGTTGTATCCGGAGAGATGATGGCCATGTATGCGGCGAATAATATCTGCAAAGGAATTATGAAATTTGCCGAGTCAGGCGGCGTTCGCCTGGGGGGGCTGATTTGCAACAGCCGCAATGTGGATAATGAAGTTGATCTGATTGAGGCCCTGGCAAATAAACGCGGAACCCGGATGATCCATTTTATTCCCCGCGATAACATGGTCCAGCGGGCGGAATTGGACCGGAAAACCGTCATTGAGTATAATCCCACGCATTTGCAGGCGGATGAATATCGGAAGTTGGCTAAAAAAATCGACGAGAATAATATGTTTATAATACCTACGCCGATTGCTATAAGCGAATTGGAAGAACTTCTCGTTAAATATGGTATTGCTAATTAATAAAAAACGAGGTGCTTAACATGAAAATGATTAGGGCGGTTGTGCGGCCGGAAAAATCCGGAGAAGTTCTTGAGGCTTTAATGGAAGCCGGTTACCCGGCAGTTACCAAGATAGCGGTATTTGGCCGCGGGAAGCAGCGGGGGCTGAAAGTGGGCGAAATTCATTATGATGAGCTGCCCAAAGAATTGCTGTTAGTTGTGGTTCCGGACAGTGAACAGCAGTTTGTGCTGGATACGGTTTTGAAAGCAGCGCGTACCGGGTCCACCGGCGCTTTTGGCGACGGCAAGATATTTGTTTCACCTGTGGAGGAAATCTATACCATCAGCTCCGGAATTAAAGAAACGTAATATTTAAGTGAATGCGGCATAAATGATG
>JAUXBQ010000245.1 GCA_030619365.1 candidate division FCPU426 bacterium
CCCTGATGGTGGCCAATTTCCTGGCCAAGTCCCAACCCTCTTCGCGCGACCTGATCGAACTGGTCGGGTTCGGCCAGGCCCGTCCGGAAAACCGCCGGGGTAACGAAGACGGACGGGCGCGCAACCGCCGCGTGGAAATACGTCTGATCCTGCCTGAAAAATAATTTTATTCCTTCCTTTACAATATCCTGTAGGGAACAGGCATGCCTGTTCCCTACGTATAAAAATAATAATATTGAACCAGTAATATACCGTCGAAATGGCGGGCAGGGAAAAACCATTGATGACCATATAATGCCAAGATATTTCGCTGGCCGGTTGTAGTATAATCAAGAAAAATGCATATCCCCAAACTGTTATTCTATTGATTGAAAAATGATAGGGCGACAATTGATGAAAACGCAAACCCTCCCCCAATTTACTCTTTATGACCCTGTTATCACAAGCGAAGGTTCCATTGATCCCTTGGGGACTTATCCTATTGCCGACGACCTGGCCAATCACCTTGCGCCGGGTGTGCGCGAGCGACAAAGGCATCCGCGCTTCCTGACGGCCATAGCCGTGAGCCTGGTAGTATGCGGTGAATATTCCGAGGACCGGTTGGCTGGCGACGATAAGAGCCCGCCGTGGCAGGTGTACGAGTGGCTGATGGTCGAGTCCTTGGTAAAGACCTTGGACGACGAACAGTTGTTAGGCTTGCCGGGCAGAGACAAGGCCACGCAGGCTATCAGGCAGGGGGTGCATTTAAACGCCGCCCGGTATCTTTCCGTGCCGTCGGTTTTTGGATTTCACGGTGTCTATCGAAGATTGGCCAAAGAACTGAAGATTGAAGAGGGGGGGCAATTGGGCGAAACCGGAGCTTTGCTGGTAAGCACCTGGGAGCAGGAGCAAGGCCTGGATGGGTTTTACGGGGACACTCCCGATTCGTCCGGCGGCCGTTACCGCAGGGCATTGTCCAGTGCCATGCAAAAAAGTCTGGAAACCGCCACTGCCGCGGTAAAATCCGTAAGCAGGGAGTTCTTTTCGAAACACTTGGCGCAATATCGGGGGGGCGAAAAAGAATTAGGCGTTATCCATCAAGCATTGATGAGCGCGGATGTTCCCCTTCGGCGGGAGTATCTGGGCTTCCTCAACTCACGGACCGGCCGGTCCCTGGCGGAAAAAGATGAGGAGGGCGGCGAGCTTAAGTTGTTGACCACACTCAAGAAAAAATGTTCGTGCGAGATGAGTGAATTGTTGGAAGCCATTCTGGCCTATGAGCAATTTGTCGGGATTATTGAGGACCGTTTTTATGTTTTCTTGCGCCTGGCGGATACCGGCCGGTCCTTCCATAGCCCGAAAGAGATCGCCGAAGGGGATCCATCCGTCAAACAGGCTCTGTATGATCTTCCGGAGCTATTCGATCAGACTGCCGAGATGTTGGGCAAGTATGGTAAAAGGGATGAGTTCAGCAATAAATTCGAACGGTTGCGAGAGAAGATTTCCCCCGCGGAATGGGTGACGCGCCTGGTTCGATACCACGAAGACGTGCAAAAACAAAAGCCGCCCTCCGGCAAAGCATCCTGGTTTGAGCGCTACAGCGATGGGCGGCTGGCCGCTCGTCCGGCCTACCGGCATTTAACCAAGGCTATTCATGGTTATCGGGCGAAACCCCTGTTGTCCTTCAGTAAAGACCTGAGGATTCAAGTCAATGCCTAAGAAGGAAAAAAACAAACCAGGATACGCACGATTGCTGGAGGCCTGGGAGCCACCGGACAATGCCGGGGACCCGGTCGGCTGCATTGCCACGACCTTCACGTTCGATTCCATCTTCTTTGAGGAAGAATGCCTGGGCCGGTTTCTGGACCTGCATTTTTCACCGGAAGAGGCCGGGGAAAGCCGCCTATACATCATTGAACGGGAAGAAAAGCTCCGGCAGCTTGCTTGCGCGGCGGTTTTGGTTGACCAGAAACACTGCCGGGGCCAACGAAGCCTGGGTTGGGACCTGATGATCGCCCGCTTGCCGCACCGGGGGATACTGCATGCCAAAATCAGCCTTCTCCGCTGGAGCCGGCGCATACGGCTTGTGATCGGTTCCGCGAACTTGACCCCGGAAGGATTCCGTAAAAATCTGGAAATTTTTAGTGTTCTTGACTATACACCGGACGAAGTCGTGGATCCGGAGTGCTTATTCAGAACCCTTGAATTTTTGGAGACCGCCGGAGGAAATGCGCCAGCACCGGGAGTTGCCGAACAGCCGGCGCTTACGCGTTGGAAACGATTTATCTCAGAGACCAGGAAGCAGGCCGCCAAGTGGCGATCCAAAACCGCATCGGCTGTCAATCCGGGCGTAAAAATATTTCCGGTCTTTACCGGCAAAAGCCGGGGCTCGCTCATTAGACAAATGGCCGACCTATGGCCTGCATCCGTTCCCCCGCAGCAGGCCCGGATCATCAGTCCTTTCTTTGATTCCCCTGATGTGCCGAACAAGCCGGCCCGGGAAGTCTGGAAAATGCTTAGGAAGCGGGGTGACGCGGAACTGCACCTGCATGCCTGCGCGGAAGAAAAAACGGACAGCATGGTCTCACTGCTGGTTCCCGAATCCATCCTAAAGACGGAACCCAAAGGCCGGGCTGATGTGAGTACACGGTTTTATATGATGGAAACCGAAGATAAGGAGGCGAAAGCCATCCGGTCTTTGCATGCCAAAGTACTGAGTTTTACCGACGACCGCTGGCTGCTTTTTCTGTTGGGATCAAGCAACTTTACCAGCGCCGGGCTGGGGATTGGCCCTCGCGTGAATCTGGAAGCCAATTTGGCTTATTTGGTCGATTCTCGTAAAGCGAAAAAAAGTCATAAGCGGCTTCTGGAAGTCTTTGGCTCCGGAGAACCTCTGGACCCGAAGGATATCCAATGGCTGACGGACCAGACGCCAATGGATGACCAGGATGAGACCGGAGGTCTTCCGTTACCGGAGGCTTTCGGATGCGTGACCCTGGAAAAAGAAGACCACAACGCTTTAACCTTGCACTTTCAGTTTGCCGGCAAACCGCCCGCCGGATGGAAGCTTGAATACTCCAAACCGGATCCCTGGGTCCAAGTGATGTCGGAGAGTGAATGGATCAGCAAGGGCAAACCGCACGATTTTCAAATGCCTTGGGCCCACAAGTCTTATCCCAGCGGTTTCGAGGTCTCATGGGAAAGCTCCGGCGGCACAGCCTGGCTGCCGGTCAATATCCAAGCTAAAAACGTCCTGCCGCCTCCCGAGGAATTGAGAAATTTGAGCTTGGACACCCTGCTGGAGATTATAGCCACGGCCAATCCTCTCCCAAAGATTATTTCACACCGGAAAAAACGATCATCAACGGATGCAAACGGGACTGGCCCGGTAAAGCCGGATTCCAAGCCGCGAGTTGATACTTCGAGTTTCCTCCTCCAGCGGACCCGCAGGTTTTCCCGGGCGTTGCAACAGATGAAGGAACGGATAGGTCGACCGGCGGCCAGCCTGGAAGCCCTGGACTGGCGGCTAAACGGCCCGATCGGCGCGAAAGCCCTGGTCGAAGCAATCCAGCGGGAAGTAGAGAATCCCGAAGAACGCAGTTTCCTGCTGGTAGAACTATGCCTGGATCTTTCGCGTGTTCAGCCACAGGAAAGCGAAGGGTCCCTCAGCGCGAAAATCATCAAGGACACGGTTAGGGAATTTATCCGGGAGGTAGCGCAAAACGTAGATATTCGGGGTTTACAGGCCAGTCAGGGCTTGAAGAG
>JAUXBQ010000242.1 GCA_030619365.1 candidate division FCPU426 bacterium
AGCATATTTTATTGTGCACACATTATATAATATCCTTAATTTTAAGTATAATTATTTATGTTAGATATTTTGTAAGCTTATAATTATTAGGTTATATCAGTGGCGGAAATTTGTAATATGATTTTTTTCTTGACTTACAGGAAGATCACTTAAATTAACTGCAAATTAATTCAGCGAAACTATCTTTAATTATGCTCTATATTCTGCCTTCCAGGAAATCCACGGGATCAACCTTAATCCCGTTCACATTAATCTGGAAGTGCACGTGATTCCCGGTTGACGCGCCGGTAGTCCCCACTTCCCCGATGATATCCCCGGCTGCCAGTTCCTGCCCAGGTGTGACATAAATCTGTTTCATGTGCAGATAGGTTGAAACCACGCCATACCCGTGATCAATCATAACTGTATTGCCGTGCGCTTCGAAGGGTTCGGTTAAAATAACGGTTCCCTCCCGAGGCGCGGCAATCGGCGTCCCGCCGGGCGCGGCGATATCGAGTCCGCCGTGATACCATGATTTCACACCCTGGTTGTATATCCGCTTTACGCCGAAGACTTCCGATACCCGCCCCCGCACCGGCCAGGCAAACTTCTCCAGACGTGGTCCGGGCTCTTTGCTCGTATCCTGTTGCCTGGTCCCGGCCATGACGCGCGATTCGCCGGCAAAATCATATATCGACATGTGCTTGATCCATAACCGCACGGTTTTGAAAGGCGAGCGGGGCTTGACCATGAATGATCTCACCTGGTGAAAAGGCAGGGCGTCAGCCGCCCGGGCCGTAAGCGTCAGGGAAAGGGTTCCGGGCCGGGTTTTAATCGGCACGGCCAGGAAGCCCTCGTATTGTCCGCGCGCATTGACCAAAGGCAACAGCGGGATGTTTTGCTGCAACCCCTGGAGACTGAATACCAGTCCCGGAGTTTGCGAGTGGATACTGACGCGGGCGAGATGACCCGGCTCAACGGCTTCGGGCGTCAACTGCCAGCAAAGATCCGGGACCGTGGTCTGGCGCGGCAGCTGCGCGCACCCGCACAGCGCGCAAACGCAGACCCCGGTCAGCAGCCAGGCTTTCAAGGTAAAACGTTTTTCACTCATCATTTCCTTTCTGCATGTTAAAGTTCTTTTTCATTTCAAATCTTTTTTCGCCACGAAGACACCAAGGCACCAAGAAATATATATTTATTATCATTTTTTTCTTCGTGTCTTCGTGTCTTGGTGGCTATATTTTCTTCGTGCCCTTCGTGGTAATCTTTGGATTTTATCAGGACAAATATGGGCCCGCGTCTTTATTTTGCGTATAAAACGACTTCCACCCGGCGGTTTTTGGCGGCAGCCTCCTCGGTGGTTTGCTTGGCCAAGGGCTGGTTCGCGCCGCGCCCGATCACTTGAATTTTTCCTTCCGGCACTTGCCCTTGTTTCTTTAAAAAATCGGAAACCACCGTGGCTCGGGTGCGCGACAAACTCATAACCTTGCCCCCGGCTTCGCCGTCGTGACCATGTCCAATGATCTGTAGTAAAAAGTCCGTGCCGTACCGTCTCAGGGTTTCCGCGGCAGTGGTCAGGGCACGCTGGGACTTGTCCGTCAAGACCGCCGAACCAGAAGTAAACTGCACGCGGACCAAATTAATGGAAAGCGCTTTTGTCCCGGTAATGGCGCCCACGTCGCACTGCAGTTCAATTGCCTGGGCCGAGGCCTTGGTTCCCAGGGCCGAGACCACGGTCAGCAAAGCCCGGTATAGCGCGCCGCCCGGGACCGGTTGGCCGTCCGTGGTTTTTCCGTCCCAGTTTAGGGCCTGGGGCGGCCGCCCCTGGCCCGTGAAGGTCCTGATCCGCTTCTTCGTCTTGCCGCTCGCAATGGACAGGCTCCAGGATTTGGCGCGGACTTCCCCGCGCACGGCCGGGGAAAAGACCACCCCTTTTCCGCCCTGGCCCTGGGGCTTAAACAGCTTGGGCAAGGCGTCCAAGGTCACGCCGAACGCGGCGTAACTAATCTCGAATTTGGTCCGGACCTCAGCTTTCAAGCCAACTTCGTCGCGGTATAGCAAACGGGCCGTATAACCGCCAGCCGGCGCCGCCCGTCCCCGAACCCGCGGCTTCCACTGCATTTTTTCGGGAATCTGTCCACCCCCGCGTTTTTCGAACACTTTTTTACCGGATGGGCTGACGATAATCAAGCGCCAGTCGCTGCTCCCAGGCACCTCCGGGAAAGTAAACTGCAATGGTTTCTCCTTGGGGCTGCCGGTCAGGGTCCGGCTTCCCGGACCCTGGAAGGAAATCGGCCGGCTTCGGGTTCGAATGAGCACGGACTGTGTAGCGCTTGCCAGTTCCATGTCGTTCTCGTCCATGACCCGCAACAAGGCCAGGTACTCGCCGTCAGGCAGCTTTTTCCTTCTCCCGCTTTTCCCGTCCCATTCCAAATTGCGCGGCAGGCGGGAGCCACCCTTAAAATACCGAACCACTTCCCCGGCCTGGGAGATGGTCAGGACCCAGCGCGAGATGCGCAGCTTGTCCGAGACGGACCGGCCGACAAAAATTGTGCGGTCCTGCCGGCCGTCCCCGTTCGGAGAAAAGGGATTGACCACTACGTGCAGGCGAAGGTCCTGGCGCGAGATTCGCATGCCATGGCCGCGCTGCCCGGAAAAACCCCCTGAAAACATAGCCGGCATTTCCGGGTTTATGCCCAGGGATGACTGCATGCCGGCCGCCGGCCCTTCGGGGACCGGCATGTGATAGTCGTATTCTTCTTCAGTTTCCCGGGGCCTGGCTGCCTGGCGCGACACCGGCTCCGGAGTCGGTTGGGCCCGGGGCGCTTCAAATACATCGTAATCCTCTTCTATTTCCGCCGCGGCTTCCAGCGCGGAAAAAAGTTCGGTTTTGGTCTTTTCTTCCTCGGTTTTAACCGCCGACGCCCGCCGGGTGTCTTGACGGATCGCGTGCTTCTGTTCTTCGGAGAGTTGGCGCTGGTATCCCCACGAGAGCCCCAGCAGATGATACGCGTCGGTCAGGCCGAACGGCCATTGTAGGGCGTACTCCAGGCGCCAATCGCCGTAGGCGGCGCCCAGTCCCAGGGTCAGCAAACCGGATTCATCCAAACGCTGCAGGTACCCGCAGCGACCCTGCAGTTCCACCTCCGGGCCGGCTTTAAATGTTTGCTCCACCCCTGCCCTTACCACATGGAAGGAGTCCAGGTATTCCACCGCGCTGGATTGGTTCTCATAGGCAAACACCAGCCGCCGTTCGGGTTGCAGTTGCCAGGTGGCGCCCAGGCGGAACAGAACCGGCAGGAGAATTTCCTGGTCCTGGCTCCGCAGCGTGGTCTGCGCGTCCGTGATCGCGGCGCCCAACTGGAGACCCATGCCCTCCGGGGTCAGGAACATGTCATAGAGCAAACCAATGTCCAGGCCGCCTCCGGTGAGCGGCTCGGCGATACCGGAAATCTCCTGGCGGAGAAACTTGGCGTTAAATCCGGCCATGAGGCGTCCGTTATGTGAAAGGGGGAATGCCAGGGAAAGATAATAAACGTCGAAATCAGTTTGCGAGGAACGGGGAAAGACCAGTTTGATCGCGCCGGCGCCAGCCACCAGTTTTCCGACCAGGGGGACGGCGGCCATCACATAGCCTTGCCGCAAGTCGCCCAGGTCTTGGTTCCCAAAACCCAGAGCGATTTCCGGGGAAAGGACCGGCACCAGTCCGGCCGGGTTGAAAACCAATGATTCCGCCGCACCGGAAAGCGTGACTCCCGCGCCACCCAAACCGGCCGGCCGGCCGCCGA
>JAUXBQ010000219.1 GCA_030619365.1 candidate division FCPU426 bacterium
CGCCGTGCTGGAAACCCGGTACCAAGTGGGAACCGTGCGCCGGATTAAAATTCTTTCGCGCAGCCCCAGCGCCTATGTGCGCCGGGTACTGGTGGAGGGCGATCGCGGAAAAACCGTTCTGCGAGGCGACCGCATCCGGACGGCCCTGGGCGGGATTCGCAGCAACCTCTTCACCTTGCAACCCGTGAAATTCGGGCCAGGCCGGGAGCCCGCGCCCGAGGTCTGGCTGCTGTGGGGAGGCGGGTGGGGCCACGGCGTGGGCCTGTGCCAGGTGGGCGCCGGGTCCATGGGGCGGCAGGGGTTTACTTATCTGGAGATTCTCCGGCATTATTTTCCGGAAGGGGAATTGGGAACATGGAAGTGAAACGCTGGCAGATCGACTCGGAATCCGCGGGCGCCCGGTTGGACCAATTTTTGTCACAACAGGTTCCCGGCTTGACGCGGTCCGCAGCGGTCCGCGCGCTCAAGGCGGGCGGCGTGCAGGTTCCTGGACGGGCGTTGAAACCGGGGTTGGTGCTGCAAGCCGGGGACGAGGTCGAGTATCGCCCTCTGCCCGCGCAGGAAGCGGACACCGAGCCGGAGGCACTGCCGCTGCACATCGTGTATCAGGACCGGGATTTAGCAGTGATTGACAAACCCGCCGGTATGGTGACGCACCCGGGGGCGGGGCATCACCAAGGCACCCTGGTCAACGCGTTGCTCTACCATCTTACCGGCCTGGCGGGCATCGGCGGCGTACAGCGCCCGGGTATCGTCCACCGCTTGGACAAGGACACCTCGGGATTGATCGTGGTGGCCAAGCATGACCGGGCGCACCTGGCGCTCTCCGCCGCCATGCAGGCCCGCCAGATCCGGCGGGAGTATGAAGCCGTGGTCTGGGGTCAACTGGCCGATGAGCGGTGCGTGGTGGAAACCCTGGTGGGGCGCGATCCCAGGGAACGGAAACGCTTCGCCGTAGTGCGCGCGGACGGGAAAATGGCCATTACGCATTTTCAAGTTTTGCGGCGCTTCCGGTATTTTTCCCTGCTGGGCATACGCCTGGAGACCGGACGGACCCACCAGATCCGGATCCATTGCCGCTACCTGGGGAATCCGGTCGTAGGGGACCGGGCCTACGGCGCGGGCGGCGAATCCAATAAAATGGAGAAACTGCAAATCGTGCGTCCCGCGCGGCAGCTCCTGCACGCCCGACGTCTCCGTCTGCCGCACCCGACCACCGGCGCCCTGCTCACCTTCGAATCGCCGCGGCCGGAAGATTTTAAAAAATTTGTTGAATCCCTTATTTAATCGGGCATAATACTATTATCAATTCAGGCGTTTTACCGGGCAAGGCGTGGCCGCGAGAGGAAGGGACCCCATGGTAGAAATCAAAGATTTGCAAAAAACCGCAATCTTCCGGGACATGACCACCGAGGAAATCAAAAAAAATCAAACATCTCATCTTCGAGAAGGAATTCCGCAAGGGGACGGCCATGTTTTTCGAGGGCATGGTGGGCGGGATCATGTATCTGGTGAAAAAGGGAGGAGTGAAAATCTATAAGAAAAAAGGTTTGAAGGAAATTTTCATCGCCGGCTTGGGACCGGGTGATTTCGTGGGCGAAATGTCCCTGATCGACGACGAACCCCGTTCGGCCGCCGCCAAGGTCACCGAGGATTCGATCCTCATGGTGATCACCAAGAAGAATTTTGAAAACATTTTGCAAGTGTCCCCCATGAGCGCGAATAAAATACTCATCGCCTTTTTGCGGATTTTGAGCAAGCGGTTACGGGACACCAACAAGAAAATCGATACACCCTGACACCGTGCCAATGTTCGGCGGCCATCCGGTTTTCCGCCGGACGGGCTTAATCCTTCCCGCCTTGCCGGATCGGAATGCGTCCTATGCGTAAACCATTGCTGAAAATAGTTATTGGTCTGGGGATGGTCCTGCAGCTGGCCCCGGGCTGCGCCACCACCACGCCGGTTTCCCACCACCCGGGTCCGCCCCTTACTTCCCAGGGACTGGCCACCTGGGCCTTTTTCGCCGGTCAATTGGCCGACCAGGAAGGGGATTTCAACCAAGCCATTCAGTACTACCGGCGCGCCCTGGCTCACGATTCAAGCTCCCTGGTACTGCGCCGGTACCTGGTCGGGGATCTTATCCGGCTGGAGCGTTTTCATGAAGCTCGCCTCGAATACCGTTCCATCATTGACCAAAACCCCGGAGACCGGGAAACGCAGTTTGTGCTGGGACAACTCTACGAAGCGGCCGGCGACCTGAAGGTGGCGGAAAGGCTCTACCGGGCGGCGGCGGCCCTTAGCCAGGAGGATTCCGCGCCGCACACCAAACTCGGCATTCTTCTGTTGAAGCAGGAGAATAAAAAAGAGGGCCTCGCTCTTCTGAGAAAGGCGGTGAAGATCAACCCCTCAGACCGGGAAGCCCGCCGGGTGCTGGTTAATTATTATCTGACCCAGAACCGTCAGCCGGCCGCCGAGGCGCTGCTCAGGGCGGGGCTGAAATCCACGCCGGAAGACATAGAGTGGCTCTCCAGTCTGGCCCGGTTGGTGGAGGGTGCCGGCCGCCGGGAGGAAGCGGCTGAACTTTACCTGCGCCTTTCGCAGTTGCATCCCCGGGCGCCGGATTCCCACCGTTTTCTTTCGATCTATTACCTGAAGCACAATGACTGGGAAGGCGCCATCCTGCAGTTGGAACGACTCCTGAAAATCAATCCGCGCGATTTGCTGGCGCGCCGCAACCTGGGTCTGGCCCTTTACAAACAGGGAGAATACCAGCAAGCCCGTCAGCAATTAGGCTCCCTGGTGGACTCAGGCCTGGCCGACGCGCTGACGCACTATCTCCTGGGTTCGATTTACCGCAAGCAAGGTCTGGATTACCTGGCGGTGGACGAGTTTCGCACGGCTGTGAAGCTCGATTGGGAATTGGTGGAAGCGCATCTGAGCCTGGCCAGCGTGCTGCTGAAAACCGGGGAGATTGACGAGGCCGCGGCTGTGATGCGGGAAGCAAGCGCCAAATTTCCCAATATTCCGCAGGTGCACATCAACCACGGCCTGGTCCTGTTGCGCCAATCCAAGGTCCGGGAAGCGTTGCGAGTGTTCCAGCGCGCCCGCCGTCTCAGTCCGGACAACGCGGCCGTGCATTTTCACCTGGGCCGGGCTTACCTCGAACTGGACGCGTTTCCCGAAGCGGTCCGGGCCTGGAAAAAAACCGTTCAACTCAATCCCGATTTCTCCGACGCCTACAATTTCCTCGGCTATACGCACGCCGAGCGGGGACTGGCGCTTAATCAGGCGTTGCGCTGGCTGCGCCAAGCCCTGGCCCGGGAGCCGGAGAACGGCTACTTTCTCGATTCCCTGGGCTGGATTTACTATCAGCAGGGGAAATACACCCGGGCGCTGAAGACCATTCTGGAAGCCGTAAAACAACTGAAAGTACGGGGTAAAGCGGTGGATGCCGTGATCTACGACCATCTGGGGGACGTGTACTTAAAGCTTCAGCGCCGGACTGAAGCCGAGGAAGCATGGCAATCCGCCCTGAGCGCGGACCCGGGAAACGAGGACCTGAAACGGAAACTGAAGCAATTGAAAAACGGGGGAGGCTAAACGCGTGCTGCGAGCGTTCACACTTGCGGCCCCCGCCAAGATCAATCTGATTCTGGAAATCCAGGGCAGGCGGCCGGATGGCTATCACAGCCTTAAAACCGTGATGCATACCCTGGCGCTCTCGGATTCTCTCGCCTTCCGACCTCGTCCGGACGGGCTCAAGGTGACTTGCAGCCATCCCGGCGTTCCCGTGGGCGAGGGTAACCTGGTTTTTCGCGCGGCCCGGGAACTGGCGCGGCGCTTGCGCCGCGAACCACGGGTCCACATCCACATTCGCAAGAAAATCCCCGTGGCGGCGGGGCTGGGCGGCGGTAGCAGCGACGCGGCGGCAGCGCTCAGGGGATTGAGCCGCTGGTGGGGCAGGCCGGATTACCCGGGTCTTAGTGGTCTGGCCAGGACTCTGGGCTCGGACGTTCCGTTCTTTCTCACCGGAGGCTGCGCTCTGGGCACAGGCCGTGGAGACCATATCCACCCTTGGCCCGAAGCCGTGGGCCTCTGGATTCTCCTGGTGAATCCCGGATTTCACTTGTCCACGGCCCGGGTTTATAAAAAAACGAGTTTGCGATTGACAAGAAAAAAGGCGTGTATTAATATGATGCGCCAAGCGGTAAGGGACAAAAACGCAATAAAAATAGGCCGAAATTTATTCAATCATCTGGCCTCGGTGGTGGAACCGGAG